>JBOGLI010000109.1:0-12725 GCA_050746165.1 Terriglobales bacterium
CCCCTGGTGGTGATGAGCTCCTTGGCGATGCCGACTGCGAGGTGCGTCTTTCCCACGCCGATGGGACCAATCAGCAGCAGCCCGGCATGGTCGCCCGGGTACTCGCGCACGAAGCTCTGCGACATCACCAGCGCCCTCGATTGCGAGCGCTCGTGCGCGCCGGGCAGGATGTCGAAATTGGAGAGCTCGCAATGCAGGTAGCGCTGCGGGATGCGGGCGCGTTCGAGCAGTTTCTGGGCGTGTTGCTGGCGCTGGCAGTCGCAACGGGTGACGCGGCGTTCGCGTCCCTCGCCGATCGACTTCCAGCCAGTGTCGTTGCAGTTCGGGCAGGTCTGGGCCGTGGCGTTCACCGGGAAAGATCCTCGTATCTACCTTCTCTCTAGTTCGCCTCAGGCGCAATGGGGAGGAATGCCGAAGAGCACCGCCAGCGGGTCAATCGCGATGCATTTGCTGTGGAAGGCTGCGGAAAACCAGGGACAAGGGACAGGGGGCAAGGGACACGGACACAGGACGCGGCTGGATGGCCATCATCGGCAACCGCACAGGCCGTGCCCCTTGTCCCTTGTCCCTGTTTTTGCATCTAATTCGCAGGTTCCTCAGCCGAGAAGTGCTTCGGCCGGCCCACCGTTTCAGCCGAAAAGATCTCACTATGGACCGCTACATCTGCATTCATTGCCATTTTTATCAGCCGCCGCGCGAGAACCCGTGGCTCGAAGCGATCGAACTGCAGGACTCCGCCTATCCTTACCACGATTGGAACGAGCGCATTACCGCCGAATGTTACGCGCCCAACTCCGCCTCGCGCCTCCTCGACGGCGAGGGCAAGATCGTCAAGATTTCGAATAACTATTCGCGCATCAGCTTCAACTTCGGCCCGACGCTGCTGTCGTGGATGGAAGACAACTCGCCCCAGACCTACCAGGCCATACTCGACGCCGACCGCATCAGCATGGAAACTTTCTCCGGCCACGGCTCCGCGATGGCGCAGGCCTATAACCACATGATCCTGCCGCTCGCCTCACGTCGCGACAAGGAAACGCAGGTGCTGTGGGGGATTCGCGATTTCGAGCACCGCTTCGGCAGGTTTCCCGAAGGCATGTGGCTGCCCGAAACCGCGGTGGACCTCGAAACGCTGGAGGTGCTGGCCGAGCACGGCATCAAGTTCACCGTGCTGGCGCAATACCAGGCGGGGAAGCTGCGCGCTCGCGGCGCCAAGCAGCAGTGGAAGAATGTCGAGGCCGGAGACATCGATCCGACCCGTGCTTATGTGTGCCCGCTTCCGTCCGGGCGCAGCATCAACTTATTTTTTTATGACGGCCCGATCTCGCGTGCTGTGGCTTTCGAGAAGCTGCTCAACAGCGGCGAGACCTTTGCCGCGCGCCTGCTCAGCGGGTTTGACGACAATCGCAAGTGGCCGCAGTTGATGCACATTGCGACCGACGGCGAAACGTACGGGCATCATCATCCGCACGGCGACATGGCGCTGGCCTACGCGCTCGAGCACATCCAGAACAACGACCTCGCCAAAATAACGAATTACGGCGAGTACCTGGAGAAATGCCCGGCGTCGCACGAAGTGCATATCATCGAGAACACCGCCTGGAGCTGCGCACACGGCGTGGGCCGCTGGACCGCCGACTGCGGCTGCGACTCGGGTGGGAATGCCGGCTGGAACCAGCAGTGGCGGGCGCCGCTACGTGCGGCACTCGACTGGCTGCGCGACGACCTCCAGCCTTCTTATGAGCAAGCTGCCGGCGAGCTGCTGCAAGATCCGTGGAAGGCCCGCAACGAGTACATCGACCTCGTGCTTGACCGTTCGTCGCGCGTCGTGGACGAATTCCTCTCCCGGCACACCTCCCACCAGCTTTCGCGTGACGAGCAGGTGCGCGCTCTGAGCCTGTTGGAAATGCAGCGCCACCTCCTGCTCATGTACACCAGTTGCGGCTGGTTCTTCGACGAACTGACCGGCATCGAGACGGTGCAGGTGATCCAGTACGCGGGCCGCGCGGTGCAACTCGCGAACCGGCTCTTCGGCGGCGACCGGGAACAAAAGTTCATCGAGTTCCTACGCCAGGCGCGCAGCAATCTGCCCGAAATTGGCGACGGCGCGCAGGTGTACGAGCGATTCGTCCGCCCGGCAATGGTCGACCTGATCGGCGTCGGCGCGCACTTCGCCATCAGTTGTCTTTTTGAGGGTTGCGACCAGCACAGCTCGATCTACTGCTACGCCATCGACATGGAGGACTGGCAGACGTACGAATCGGGACGCGCCCGCGTGGCACTGGGCCGCGCGCACATCGAATCGAAAATCACGCGCGAATCGGCCGAGGCCAGCTTCGGCGTTCTCCATTTTGGCGACCACAACCTGAGCGCCGGCATCCGCGAGTTCGTCGGCCAGGAAGAATTCGAAGCCACCGCCAGGGACATTCAAAACGCTTTCCAGCACGCGGACCTGACCGACTGCATCCGAGTGCTCGACCGCAATTTCCAGGGGACGTCGTACTCACTGAAATCGTTGTTCCGCGACCAGCAGCGCCGCATCGTCGATCGCATCGTGAACTCAACGCTGGCCGACGCCGAGGCATCGTACGCGCAAATTTACGACAATCACGCCAGCTTGATGCGTTTCCTCGCCGAACTGCACACGCCGCTTCCGAACGTGCTGCGCCTCACCGCGGAGTTCGTGATCAATCGCGCCATGCGCCGTGAATTCGAGGCTGAAACGCTGGACATGGAGCGCATTCGTACGCTGCTCGAAAGCGCGCGCGCCGAGAAAATCAACCTCGATGGCGCCGGACTTGAATATGTGCTTCGCCGCCGCGTCGACGAACTGGCTGACGTATTTGCCGCAGACCCCAACGACTTCGCTGCCCTGGAAGCGCTCGACGCCGCCATCGACTTGGGCCAGTCCTTGCCCTTCGAGATGAATTTCTGGAAGGTGCAGAACACGTATTACCAGTTGCTTCAGTCCGAGTTCCCGCAACGCCGCGCGGATGAGCGGTGGGCACAACGCTTTCTCTTCCTGGGCGAGAAGCTCGGTATCCACGCCGAGGAGCCGCACGAGGATACAGTGGCCGCGTAAGGCGGTGTCCTATTTCGGTTCCGTGTTTCCACTGGAAATCTCGTTCCGCGGAGTCTGCGGTCGCCACTTAGTCGCTTTTCCCGGGAGCTCGGGTCTCAACCCTGTGCTAACGTAATTCGGTTCGGAACCCGCTGCTCAGGACTTCGTCATGGACATGAAAGTTCGCAAGGCCGTCTTTCCCGCCGCCGGATTGGGCACCCGCTTCCTGCCCGCGACCAAGGCCCAGCCCAAGGAAATGCTGCCGCTGGTCGATAAGCCGATCATCCAGTACGGCGTCGAAGAAGCGCTCGCTTCTGGCTGCGACCAGATCATCATCGTCACCGGCCGCGGCAAGAGCGCCATCGAAGACCATTTCGACGTGAGCTACGAGCTGGAGAAGATGCTGGAGGAGCGCGGCAAGACCGAGCTGCTCTCCATCGTGCGCCACATCTCCGACATGATCCACGTCGCGTACGTGCGCCAGAAGGAAGCCAACGGTCTCGGGCACGCGGTCTTCGTCGCTCGCGAACTGGTAGGCTACGAGCCCTTCGCCGTCCTGCTCGCCGACGACGTCATCGATGCCGATGTACCTTGCCTCAAGCAGATGATCGACATTTTTAACGAAACACAGTCTTCCGTAATCGCGATCATGGAAGTGGACAAGAAAGCCATCTCATCCTACGGCGCGATCGATGGCAAGCCAGTGGCGGGCAACAGCCGCCTGTTCGACATCCAGGGCCTGGTGGAAAAGCCGCGCGCCGAGCAAGCGCCCTCGAATCTGGCCGTCATCGGGCGCTACGTGCTTACGCCGCGAATCTTCGAGATGCTCGCCGAAACACCGCTCGGAGCGGGCGGCGAACTCCAGTTGACCGACGGTATGCGCCAACTCCTGAAGCACGAAAAAATCTACGGCTACCGCTTCGAGGGCCGCCGCCACGATACCGGTGACAAGCTCGGCTTCCTGAAAGCGACGGTGGAATTCGCGCTCAAACGCGAAGACCTCGGCGCGGCTTTCCGCGAGTGGCTGGAATCGATCGACGTGCTGACAAAAGCGTGATGACGGCCGCCTGCTACGAGGCCGCGGTTAGTATCTTGTCTTTCGTGTGTCGGGCCGAAATACGTCCTACGAAAAGCGGAATACGAACTGGAGCCTTGAGTCCCGTGCCATGAGCCATGAGCCGTCTTCTTTGTGGTCCCGATTTCCGCTGAAGACCGGCCACGCCCTGCTCGACCCTCTCCTGCTCGCTGTGCCGGTCGCCGTCGCACTTAAGTTCACGCATGCACCGGCGCTGCCTACCTTCATCGTCGCCGCAGCCGGCATCATCCCGCTCGCCGCCGTGCTGGGCGAGAGCACCGAGGACCTTGCGGTCCACACCGGGCCTGCCCTCGGCGGCCTACTGAACGCGACCCTCGGCAACGCAACGGAACTCATTCTGGCGTTCCTCATGCTGCGCGCGGGACAGCAGGAAGTAGTGAAGGCTTCGCTGTCCGGCAGCATCATCGGAAACGTCCTGCTCGTACTCGGATTGAGTGCGCTGGCTGGGGGCCTTGGGCGCGAGAAGCAGCAGTTCTCGCGGCAGATGGCGTCGGTAAACTCCACGCTTCTGTTTATTGCGGTGGTGGCGCTGGTGATGCCGGCGGTATTTGCGCTTACCATTTACGGCAGGCTCGGGGCCGAAACGCACCGGATTGAACACCTCAGCCTCGCGACCGCTGCGGTGCTGATCGCCATCTACGTTGCCAGCATGGTCTTCTCATTCGTCACTAACAAGCCGCATGCGAGCAGCGTGGGCGTTGCGCCGGAAGCCGAGCGCCGCCGGGTGTCTCTCAATTCATCGCTGATAGCGCTGGCGGTCGCGACGGGCCTCGTCGCGTTCCTGAGCGAGATCCTCGTTAGCCAGTTGGAAGCCGCCAAGCGCGCGATGGCCGTCTCCGACCTGTTCATGGGCGTGATCGTGATCGCCATCATCGGCAACGCCGCCGAGCATGCGACGGCCGTGATGATGGCGCGCCGCGACCGCATGACGCTCGCCGTCTCGATCGCAATCGGTTCGAGCACGCAGATCGCGCTCTTCGTCGCGCCGGTGCTGGTTTTTGCCGGATGGGTGATGGACCGCCCGATGTCGCTGGTGTTTACGCCATTCGAGATCGCGGGCGTCGCGCTCGCCGTGCTCATCATGCAGATGATTGCCTCCGACGGCGAGACAACATGGTTCGAAGGCGCGGAACTGATCGCCGTGTATTTGATTTTGGCGGTGAGCTTTTACTTCGTGCCGGCGTGAAGAAAGTGATCAGTGATCGGTGATCAGTGATCAGTGATCGGCAGGTTTCACGAAAACTCTTGGCGATCGGCAGCGCTTCAGAGACAAATCCCGATACAGATCACAAACTCCGGTTCACTCGCCTGATCACCGACCACCGATCACTGACCACTCTGTTTCAGCTTGCGTGACTTTTCTTCCACGCCCTTTGCCAGCTTCTCCTTGTGCGCTTTCATCTTTTCGGCGACCGCCGAATCCGATAGCGCGATGATTTGCGCCGCGAGAATACCCGCGTTCGTCGCGCCGGCCTTTCCGATCGCGACGGTCGCGACGGGAATCCCGGCGGGCATCTGCACGATGGAAAGCAAAGAGTCGAGGCCGTTCAGGACGGAAGGAATGGGCACGCCGATGACGGGCAGAGTCGTCTCGGCGGCGATCACGCCGGCCAAGTGCGCGGCCCCGCCCGCTCCCGCAATGATGACCTTCACGCCCTGCGCCGCAGCGCTCTTCGCGAACTCGCCGGTGCGCGCCGGCGAGCGGTGCGCCGACATGATGTCGATGTCATACTCGATGCCGAAGCCTTCCAGCGCCTTACCGGCTTCGCGCATGATTTCCAAGTCTGAATCCGATCCCATGACGATTGCTACCTGCGGCTTGCCTTTCATCGTTTCGCTTTCTCCTGTAATTTTCTGCAATCGGCGCAACGTCGCGCCAGCTCCATCAAGTTGGCTGTTCGGTTAACGCGCCCGCCCCTGCGGTTCGGAACTCTCACCAGCGGGGAAGCGTGGCGGAAACCGCGCCGCTCCATTTCTCGTACAAGCTCCGTGTGCCGCCGCCGCATGCTATGGAGTTCGATCAGTTTGTTTTCGATGAAGCCGCGCATCCCGGTACCGCGACGGAGCGATCCGGCGAGCATATGTAGCTCTACATGTTCTCCCAGCAGATGCTTGCGGCACATCAGGCGCGGATTGACCATCCACATGCGCACGGCTCACCCCAAAACAACCCACCACGGATTCACACGGGTCTACACGGATTCTAAATTCTTTTACTTTATCCGTGTTGATCCGTGGCAATCCGTGGTGAATTACCGTTTCAACGCGCGCGCACCGATGTCGTGGCGATAGTACATGCCATCGAAGTGGATTTTCTCCGCCGCGGCGTAGGCGCGCCGCAGCGCCTCATCCAGGTCTTGTGCGCGCGCGCAGACATTCAGCACGCGTCCGCCGGCGGTGTAGTAGCGGCCGTCGCGCAGCGTGGTTCCGGCATGAAAGATGCGCACGCCCTCGATTTTTGACGCCTCATCGAGTCCGCTAATCTCTTTTCCGTTCTCGTATGCGCCGGGATATCCCCCCGAAACCAGCACAACGCAGGCGGTTGAATCCGGGGACCAGCGGAAGTCACCGTCGCTGACGCGTCCTTCGATGGACGCGATGAAGGCGCCGAGCAAGTCGCTATCAAGTCGCATCAGGATGGGCTGAGTTTCTGGATCGCCGAAGCGCGCATTGAATTCCAGCACTACCGGCCCGCGCGCGGTCATGATCAGCCCGCAATACAGAATGCCGCGATACTCCGCGCCCTCCTGCCGCATGCCATCGATCACCGGGCGCGCCACGTGCGCCAGCAGCCACTCGCGCATGTTGTCGTCGATCAGACCGGGAGTCGAATACGCTCCCATGCCTCCAGTGTTCGGTCCGGTATCGCCGTCGCCCAAACGCTTGTGGTCCTGCGCGGGAGCCAAGGCGGTCACGCGCTCACCGTCGCTGAGCACCAGCAGCGAAATCTCCTCGCCTTCAAGAAATTCTTCGAAGACCACGCGCCCGCCGGCCTCGCCTACCATGCGTCCGCCCAGCATCTCCAACGCGACCTTCTCCGCATCTTCATGCGTGGCGGCGATGACCACGCCTTTGCCCGCGGCCAAGCCGTCGGCCTTCACGACGACCGGAGCATGGAAATGGCTTAGTGCGTCCTTGATTGGCGCGGCGGACTCGCACACCGCATAGTGCGCGGTGGGAATGTGGTGCCGGTTCATGAAATCCTTGGCAAAAGCCTTGCTCGACTCCAGTCGCGCCGCCGCCGCCGTAGGACCAAAGATGGAGAAGCCCCGGCGTTTGAATTCGTCGACCACGCCCGCGGCCAGGGGGACCTCGGGACCGACGACGGTTAGATCCGGCCGCAAGTTCTGCGCGATTCCCAACAGCGCATCGACGCTGCGCACGTCCACCGGAACGCATTCGGCATCCGCGGCGATGCCGCCATTACCCGGCGCGCAGTAGATCTGCCGCACGCGCGCCGACTGCCGCAGCTTCCACACCAGCGCGTGCTCGCGTCCACCGCCTCCGATTACGAGAATTTTCATTGTTCGCAAGACTACAGGTTTGGAGGGACACGGGACAAGGGACACGGGACGCGGGCTTCGGGAAACGGGACACCGAACGCGGGCCATCGCAAATACGATCGCCCGCACTCGTCAGTATCGACGCGTGCGGGCGACGTTCTATTCAATTGTTTTGGGCGCGACGATTACCTCGGGCGCCGCTGCGAATAGCCCTGCCGATAGCTGTTGGAGGCGTAGCCGTTGCCCTGCGATTGATATCCATTGCCGCCAGAGTAGGCGCCGTAGCCGCCGCCGTTGGGATAGTAGCCACCGCTCGGGTAGTATCCGCCGTTCGCCGGATAGTAGCCACCATTGGACGGGTAGTACCCGCCGTTATTCGGGTAATAGCCGTACTGGTTGTTGTACTCATTCTGGCGGCGGCGCCTGTCGATGGCGTACCCGACGGCTGCGCCGGCTCCAGCGCCGACCACCGCGCCCGTCCTCCCGGCCACCTCGTGCCCGATGAGTGCACCCGCGGCGGTGGATCCGCCGATAATCGCCACGCTCTTCCATGTATCCGAACTCTGCGCGTGTGCAGGCTGCATGGCCACCGCTGTAAACGCCACAACCAGCGCAATCGCGATCACCCGGCTGCCGGTGAATACTCGCCCGGCAACTGCCGACAAACTTTCCATCATTCCTTTGTAGGTCATTTTGGGCCTCGTCTGTGAACTGAAACACTCCTCCCCGCTCGGTGTCGCGGGGGGTTAAGGTTTTAGGAGTGTAAAAAAGTGTGATCGAAGGCGACTGCTCCGCCCCGAAGACGCTCCGCTATCGCGATCACTCCGACCCTACGGCCGGCGGAACCGGTAAATGTGCACGTCGTGCGGCGCGAACCAGTCGGTGAACTTGCCATGGCTGACGGTCACGTGCCGTGGAGATTCGAATAACACTTCTCCATCGGTAATGCCCGCGGGTAGGCCGGAATAGCTGACCTGCGCGGTCGCCGCATCGCGCCGCGCGGCAAGCAGGTAGATGTAAGGCCCGGCGTCGCGCACGGCGAAATCCATTTCATTTCCGCCGTCGGAAGTGATTGCCAGCTTCGATTCTGGCGCAATCAGCGCCGGATAAAGCGGTCCATCCGGCCGCAGCTCATCCAGCACAGGACGAAGCACGCGGTCATAGAACGTCCAGTTCCAGCCGTAGGCAGCATCGCGCTCGTTGAGGCAGCGAGCATACGTCCCGCCGAAGTAAACCAGTCCGCGGGCGCCGTCGATGATCGACTGATATGTCATGTAGCGTTCCTGCGAAAACGTGGGGAAGCGCAGCGTCCTGCCCGGCTGGCTGACGCCGCTCCAGCATATCTGCAGGATCATCATCGTAGGCTTCTGATAGTCCACCGCCTCCCGGACCTGCTTTGCGTAATCGCCGACGACGCTGATGTCGCGGTTGGAAGTACCCGAGTCCATCCCGGGCGGATATCCAACGGGGTAGATATCGACAGCTCCAATATCAAAATACTTTGCGTAGGGTTTCCAATCGGCGACTGTTCCGCGTGGCGCTTGTGGGATCCAGATGAGATGGTTCGGGTCCAATTCGTGAACCGTGTCGTAAAAGATTCTCAGGTCGTCGGGTGGGACCTTTCCCCACTGCGGCTCATCCACGCCTTCATAGAAGAGCAGCGACGGCTGGTTGCGATACTTGAGGACGACCCGTTTCAGTTCGGCGGCCGCGGCGTCATCTCCACGCTTGATATGCGCCAAGTCGGCGATGGAGATGGCGACGTGCATGCCCTCGCGATTCGCGTCCCGTAGCAGCTCATCGAGTTCGGCTTCTTTCCGCGGACCCCACTCGTGCGGCCGGCAATACCAAAGTTGGTACGTATATCCCTCGCGTTCCAGCACCGCCATCGCGTTCTGGCCGCCCGGCGTGATCGCGCCTGCGGGCGGGCCGCTCATGAACCCGATCGGAAACGTCGGATGGCCATCGATGAGGAGCGGCGCATCGCCTTGCGTCTGAACCTGCGTGACGTCCGGGGCTTGCGCGTGAATCGCGGGACACAGAAGCAGGCTCACGCACGCCATTACCGCCGAGAGTGTCGCCGATCGTGGGTGCTTCATGACTGGTGCCGTTCTCCTTTGAATTCGCCGAGCCACTCGGCGCAGCCCTAGTATGGCAAACATTCTTCCTTCGCGGTTCCCGCCTCGAAGCTCGCCGCGTTGTTAACTATAGGTAATCTCTAGTGTATAATTCCGGTTCAGATGATTACCGTCTCCAAAGAGGACTACCTCAAGGCCGTGATGGAAGCGGAAGCGGAGGGCGAGGAGGTCATCTCGGCCACGCTGGCGCACTGGCTGGAGGTTTCCGCTCCGGCGGTGACGATGGCGTTGCGCCGATTGAAGCGTGACGGGTTGGTCACGGTGGCCGCCGATGGCCGCGTCCGTCTGACCCACTCGGGCCGAGATATTGCGCGACGCCTTACACTTCGCCATTTCCTGATCGAGCGCATGCTGCATGAAATCTTCGGGATGCACTGGACGCGCGTCCACGAAGAGGCCGAGCGCCTGGAGCACGCCGTCTCCGACGATTTTGAAGCACGTTTATTGAAGAAGCTGGGCAAGGGCGGCGTCTGCCCACACGGGAATTCGATGGTTCCGGAGAGCCCCGCCGCGCGCCGCCGGCGCGGTCAGTTGTTGCTGTCCGAGGCTGAGGCCGGCAAGCGCTACGTCGTACAGGGCATATATGAGCGCGACCAGGAGCTGCTGGAATTTCTTGACGCGCGCGGCATCCGTCCCGGAGAGCGCGTTTCTGTGTTGCGGCGGAATTACGACCAGACGCTGACCATGACCACCGGACGCGTCGAAGTACCGCTGGGCTGCGCGGCCGCCGAAAAGGTCTGGGTCGCGGCCGGGAAAAACAGTTGATTCATGCGGATCAAAGTTCAACTCGCCCGGCTCAGCGCGGCTTGCATGTTGCTGCTGTGTGCGGCCGCCTGCTTCGCACAGCAGGATCCCGCGGGAACGCCACAGGCGAATCCCGGCCGTCCGACGGTATCGACGCCGGCGACGCTCACGCCGATCGGTTATGTGCAGTTCGAGACCGGAGTGCTCGGCGCCTGGGACTCTCCCGAATTCAAGTCGCAGGCGAGTGTCAACGAGGTCGTGAAATTC
Organism: Terriglobales bacterium; assembly: GCA_050746165.1. Lineage (GTDB taxonomy): Bacteria > Acidobacteriota > Terriglobia > Terriglobales > Acidobacteriaceae > DAISJI01. The sequence continues at coordinate 10,810 of JBOGLI010000109.1, forward strand.
TCGGTGTCGAAGCGCGTCGAATTGCTGGCCGGTTTTGGCCCACTGGTGCATACCCTGGGAGGGGTGCCGACGAACGGCACGGGCGATCTCCTGCTTGGCATGCAAGGCGTCGTGCATCAAGGCGAAGGCGCACGCCCGACGATTGCAGTCGGCTACTTTCGCCAGATGCACGATGGCGGCACGCCCAGCCTCGACATCGGCAGCTTTCGAAACTCCGCGCTCCTGCTGCTGAGCGCCGACATCAAGGGCTTTCACTACGATACGAATTACCTGTTCAACGAGGTGCTCAATGGCGAGGTACGGCGGCTACAAGTTGGGCAGACGCTGTCGGTTTCGCACGGTTTGCCGGGGAAATTCGGAGTGTCGGCCGAGATCTGGCATTTCACGCAGCCATTCCTGCGCGGGCGCGCTGCCGGCATTTTGTCAGCGTTGAACTACAACGCCCGGCCGAACCTGGTCCTGGATACGGGCTTCGACCGCGGGCTGACTGCGACCTCGACAAGCTGGGAGGCATTCGCGGGATTCACGTACTTGCTGCCGCACCGCATTCGTTGGCGCTGAGGCGGCCGGAAGATGAAGCAGAACATGGGCGATAAACCAGAGAGCGTTCCCACCACCGACGGCTTGCAGACCGCGGCCGGAGTACGCTCCCTGGAGGGCCTGCACGGCAGCGTTAACGTGCCCGACTCGCAGGCCGGCTTCTGGCAGCAGTGGCGCGCCTTTGTCGGGCCGGCGATCCTGGTCAGCGTCGGCTACATGGATCCCGGTAACTGGGGCACGGACCTGCAAGCGGGGGCGCACTACAAGTACGGACTGCTGTGGGTGGTCGGCGTCGCCAGCGTCATGGCGATTTTCATGCAGGTCATTGCGGCGCGGTTTGGAGTGGTCACCGGAAAGGACCTGGCGCAGGCCTCGCGTGACTGGTATCCGAGGTGGACGCGCTGGCCCAACTGGCTGCTCTGCGAGGTGGCGGTCGGCGCCTGCGATCTGGCGGAAGTTTTGGGCAGCGCGGTCGCGCTCAACCTGCTGTTTCACATCCCGCTGCTGTGGGCGGTGATCATTACCGGGCTCGACGTGCTTCTGTTGCTCGCGCTGCAAAGTTTCGGCATGCGCGCTATCGAAGCGATCGTGCTGGTGCTGGTGGCGACCATCAGCGTCTGCTACTACATCGAAATTTTCGTGCTGCCGCAGACGCGCCCCAGCTTCCTGGAAATGGGCAGCGCGCTGATCACGCCGCAGTTTCGCGAGTACGGCATGCTCTACGTCGCCATCGGAATCATCGGCGCGACCGTCATGCCGCACAACCTGTATCTGCACTCGGCGCTGGTGCAGAGCCGCAAGTTTCAGAAGGACGAGCATTCCATTCGCAGCGCGATCCGTTTCAATACGCTGGATTCGGTGGTCGCGCTGACGATCGCGTTCCTGGTGAATGCGGCCATCCTGGTGCTGGCCGCGACGGTCTTCTTCGGCAAAGAAAGCGTGGCCGTTTCCGGCGGCGGGATCGTGCACTTTTCCGCCGATAGCGACTGGATTCGTGTTGCCTACCTGACGCTGTCGCCGCTGCTGGGTACGGTGGCGGCGAGCACGCTGTTCGCGATCGCGCTGCTGGCCAGCGGCCACAGCAGCACTATCACCGGCACGCTCGCGGGACAGGTGGTGATGGAAGGCTTCATGCACTGGCGCCTGAAACCGTTGGTGCGGCGGCTGATCACGCGGGCGCTGGCGATCCTGCCCGCGGTGTTCATCATTGGACTGCGCGGCGACAGCAGCGTCACCGACCTGCTCACGCTCAGCCAGGTAGTCCTGGCATTGCAGTTGCCGTTTGCGATGTTCCCGCTGCTGCAATTCACCAGCTCGCGAAAACGCATGGGCAAGTGGAAGAACGGATGGTTCCTGATGATCGCCGGATGGAGCAC
>JBOGLI010000110.1:0-7866 GCA_050746165.1 Terriglobales bacterium
TCTCAAAGATCTCCTGCGCATTCTCGCTGGCAGTTAGATCGATGACGACGATCTGGAGCAACTCGCGAGCGCTGCGCTCGACGGCTTCTGCGCGAGCCATGACCTTGTCTGGACCGTCTGCATTCAGCCAGGCACCACACTGCTGTGCGAAATAGTGATGGGCTTTGGCCATGCGCGAGGACCGAAACTTGAGCTTCTGGTAGTCAACGGGTGTCGGCGCTTCCATCACTTCGTTGAATGCAGGACGATCGCGGTTGGTGGGCCAAACCTTGAACCGGTCCTCCCTCTGGCTGCGGAACGCCTCGCCGTTGGCGATGAGCGGTTCCAAACGGGCGGCAGGCATAGCCGCACCGACTTGTGCGATTTCGGAGTGCAGCGCGTCCAGAAGGAGCTGAAGAGTGGTCAGCCGCTGCTGGCCGTCAATGACGGTTCGCTGCTGCAAATCACTGGTCGGCGTGGGCAACTGCTGAAGAACAACAGCACCGAGGAAATGGGGCGCCTGGCTCGTCTGCGGAGACTTCAGAAGCCGCATCGCGACGCGTTCCAGATCCTTCCACAGTGGCTCCCACTGTAGTTCCTCATTCCAGACGTACGGCCGCTGGAATAGCGGAACCAGCAGCCGCTGGGGCTGCATGAAGATGGCTTGGGGTGTCCGGACTTGAGTATCCATAGGCCGGGATTTTAGGGCTTCTTGGTCTACCCGAATGAAAGACTGGCCCGGTCTTGGTTGATAGCGCCCCACATCACCCAGCCAAGACCGGCATAGCCGCAGACTTGGCGATAAAAGAGTGGCGAACCCGCGCTTGCCTCAAGTCCCTGCCGACTTGTGGCCTCCGGTCACCATGAACCTCCGTTGGTGATGTTCATCCCTGAGAATCATCCGACGACATCGAACCGTTGGCGAGCACGAAGCCTGCGAAGCCGGTCGGCGTGAGGTGAGTTCGTGCAAAATCGTGCAACAGCCTATTCTCGGCTCTAATTAATTCGTGCGTGGGCAATCCGTTGGTCGGATTTCGTGCAAATTCCGTGCACTGACTTGCTCCTTTCCGCACATCGGTACACATTAGAGCAAACCAGAGATCGAATTGGCGGCCATCTAAATCAACGGCTTATAAAGAGCGCCTAAGTGCATGATGGAGTAATAGAAAGTAGGCCCAGAGCCTGTTAATCCGTTGGTTGTTCGTTCGAGTCCAACCCCGAGGCATTAGATCAATGAGTTACAGTGTCACTAGGTTTGCTACGACCGACCTTTCTAACAGCTCTCTAATGTCTTCGGTTTTTCACCGAGAGACTCAAGCGCATGTTGGGGCATGGCTGGAAGTTGGTTGCGGAGCGAGTAGACGGTGGACGAGTTCCGGCGAGGTCTTTGATGCAAGCAGTGAGGCTCTGTCGACCTCCGCAAGCGCCCGGCGCAGCTACAGATAGTCACGACGGACGCTACACGGCCGGATGACCCTGACTGCGCGCCTCTTCAAGAAGCGTCTCGGCACGAGCGACCACACGAACCAAGACACCTGCCGAGAAGGCCTTGACGAGCAAGCCGTCGACAAAACGGTCCTGACGGATGAGTACTGTCAAGATATGCGACAAGTCCTCGGGCGTTGCCCTGGCCATGCGCCCTGGGTCTTCGGCAATGCTTTTAGCGTCAGCCGTTTGCGCCCATTCTGGCCAATTGAATTCATTACCTCCGGTTACCCAACCGAGCCGATAGCACGTCTCGACAAACCGCTTAGCAGACTCACTCCAGATCCAAATGGGGTTCACGTTCCCATTGGCTTGTTCACACCTCGCGAACTCAAAGCCTGAAGTCTGGAAAATAGGCAAAAAAACCGCGAGGCCCTCGAGTCGCTCGAGCTGGGCCAATGCGACGGCTGCAAGTTCCTTTCGCAAACCTTTGAGCACCGGATGGAAGCGATGCTGCGCATTGTGCGCGAGATTCAAGGGCGCATCCAGGTGGGTGATTACCGCGGATTCGATCTCCCAGGGAGTTGGATGCCCTACCCAGGCGATCCGTGCATGGTCTCGAAGCCATTCGGAGAGCTTCTCTTCGCCCTCCCGGAAATGAAGTCGACCGCGTACCCTCTGAAGCGATATCCCGAGCTGGTCGGAGAGCAAGCAGCCCAGACTCCGCCTAAGCGTGGACTGCGAGGCGTTACCCTTAAGATGGCTACCGATGATGCGTTGTTGCATCGTGGCGTGACTTTCGGCAGCCGACGGCGCAATTCCGACGTACAGCAGTCGGAAACCATCTACCATCGTCGCCAATCCGTCCGTCGGCACGAGACTCAGGTCGTCGAAATACCAACCATATACACCAGCTATGGGCTCAATAAGAGACGGCTTCGCGAGAAGCTCCATGGGTTCCCAAAGTCGCGCGGGTCTCGAGAGCGCTTCTGATACTGATTTCACGTCCACAGCTTTGGCATCTCCAGGCAGCTTGGGCGGCTCTTTTGTCGTCGCTCGCTTGAGACTTCACAGGCTCAGACCGGCTGCCCGCCCATCTGCGAGACGCTTAGCAATCGCCGCCGTCAGCGGTTCTTGATCGCCCTGACTGGCGGGGCGAATGGCGCTCAACCCTCATCATTGGCGCTGCCAAAATCGGCGACGTGGCCAGTTTCTCACGACACAGCCATGACGGTACTCGAGCAGAGCATCGGGATGTAAAGGCTTCCGCCGTAGGTACACAATCCAGGATTTTGGACGAGTTGCAGATGAATTGGCCATTCTACCGGCCTCGTAAGTTGGTCGGAGTGCAGCACCAGGGGCATGACGTCGGTCGCCGGCATGTCACGACGTTGGGCATGGCGACGATCTACCGTAAGCCGCGTACGAGCACCCCGGGCCGTTATCTGCGGTCTACCATACCGAAATGCTGCCCCGGCGTTTCGTGAGTCAGCCGCCCAAAGTGAGCACATACGAAGCCGCGGCGGTGACACCGCCGGCAGCCGTGCCCACGATTTGAATGGTCGAGCTGCTGGTGGTGCCTCCGCTGGAACCGCTGCCACTGCTGCTACTACCACTACTGCTGGTGCTGCTATTACTGCTTGAGCCGCTGGTGCTACCACTGTTGGAGCCGTTGTTGCTGCTGCCGCCGCAGCCAGCCACGGCGAGCGCGGCGAGCGCGGCGAGCGCGCCCCCGAGCAACAATCGGCGCGAGATCTGGCGGTCACGCGCGCGCAGCGTGCATCCAGCTATCAGACTCAGGCACAGCATCAGGGAAGCCATTACCCCTGCGGACGGGACGTTGAATGCGATCAGCGCACGCGCGCCTGCCCGGTGCCGGCCGAGGGCGACGCCCCGGCCTGGCCGGTCATGGTCACACTGATCGTGAGCGTCGAGGTGGCGGCAGCGCCGCTGGGCGTGACCGTGGCGGGCGAAAAAGTACAACTGGTGCCGGCCGGCAAGCCGGTGCAACCCAGGGTGACTGCGCCCGCAAAGCCATTCTGCGGCGTCACGGTGACGGTGGTGCTGGCAGGCATAGCAGCCGTGGCAGTACCGGCCGCTGGCGCGGCGCTGATGGCGAAGCCGGGGGACGGCGTCGGCGGCGAGCTCGCTACGAACGCCTCGATCGCACTGCCACTGCTCAACAGCAGATCGCCGAGCTGAAGTCCGGTCAGGTCGGCAACCTTCAAATGTGCGCCGTTGTTTCCCAGGCCCATATAGCCGTACTGGCTGGAGGACAGATTTCCGGTGCCATCGCCGGCCATGAAATAAGGAGAACTGCTGCTTCCAAGCACAACATCCGGCTTGCCATCGCTGTTTAAATCCACCACGGCAATCCCAGTGGCCGCGTCATTGCCGGCAGCGGTGGAGGTCACCCCGCTCTGGAAGGTGCCGTTGCCGTTACCCAGCACGACGGTGACGCTCTCGCCGGCGCCAGCGCTGGAGTTGCCGGCGAATATCAGATCGGGCAAGCCGTCGCCGTTCATGTCCGCAATGGCGACGACGGAAGGGTAGTTCGAGCCAGGAGTCAGAGCCACAGCAGCCTGGAAGCTGCCATTGCCGGTGCCCGCATACCAGTAGGCCGCGCCATGCGTGCTGCTGCCAAAGTCGCCGGTAGTGCTGACGACCAGATCCATATGACCATCGCCATTGAGATCGGCGGCGGCCAGGTAATTCATATAGGGCTTGGAATCTACCAATTGCGCGGCTGCAAATGTTCCGTTGCCCTGATTGAGCAGGACATAGAGCCCTGTGCTGGCGCTCACCGAGCCGTCGGGGCTGGCAATGAAGACGATGTCCGGCTTGCCATCGCCATTGAGATCGGTGAGCAGAAGCGCATTGGCGGTGCCGCCGAATGCACCAGGGATGACCCCCTGTCCGCCGGGCACCGGATAATCCTGTTGCGCGCCGAAGGTCCCGTCGCCGTTGCCCAAAGCCACCGAAATCTGCGGCGTCTCTCCGGTGCCAGGAAGGCCCCAGGCAAACACGGCATCGCTCATATGGTCGCCGTTGAGATCCGCCGCAGCAACGGCTAAGACATCCGTTGTCGCGACGGGGCCGCTGATCGCCGTCGAGATCCCCAACGTCTGAAAGGTGCCGTCGCCCGCACCTTTCAGCACCCACAGCACGGGGGCTCCGGTACCGGTGCCCTGCCCCCCGGCTCCCGTCCCATCGGCGCGTCCGATGGAGAGCAGATCGGCATGACCGTCACCAGTGAAATCGGCCGTGTCGAAGACCTCGGAGCCGGTGAAATAAGCGCGGGACTTCCCAAAGGAGCCGTCGCCGCGATTCAGTAACTCTTGCGACAAACCATTGGTGCTGGGGTCGGAGGTGAACCCGCCGCCCTGCGCGGTACCCACGTAGAGATCCGGATATCCATCGCCATCCAGGTCGGTGCTCTGCAACGAATAGCCACCGACGATTTGGGGATAGGCGCCGGCATAGGAGAAGGTTCCATCGCCGTTGCCGGTATAGACATCGACGGTAAAGGCGTTACTGCTGGAGAAGGCCAGATCCATCTTGCCGTCGTGATTGAAATCCGAGGCAGTCAGGGCAGCCTGCTTCTCCGCCAGCGTCTGCGAGACGAGCGTGAAGCTGCCGTTACCCTGCCCTAGCAGGATTTGCCCATAACTGGTGGCGATATCAGGCTTACCATCGCCGTTGAAATCGGCCACCACGGCGGTCTGTCCCGCACTGCCGGCAGGTCCGGCAATGCCAGTGGCGGCGAAGGTGCCATCGCCGTTGCCGAGATAGACCGTGATGCCCGTGCTGCTGAAGTTCGTGACCGCGATGAGATCCAGCTTGCCGTCGCCGTTGACGTCCGCGATCGTGGTTCCGATCACCGCGCCGGCGGTACCTGTCGGGGTTCCCAGCGGTACCGCAATCACCTGTCCCGCGCTGAAGCTGCCGGCGGCACTACCGAGAAACACGGCCAACGAGACGCTGCTCGTGCTCTGGTCCGTTTCACTCGCGACCACCAGGTCGGGGAATCCGTCGCCATTGAGATCACCCGATGCGATGCCAAATACCGCTGCACCCGCGTTCACCTGAGTGCCCGTCAAAGTTGCGTAGTCGGTTTGCGAGACCACCGTCGGCGAGCTGCCCGTGGTGCCGATGGTCACCTGGACGCCATCGCTGCTGACGTTGGCCATGGCAACGTTGCCATTAGAGAGCTTGCCGACGATGGCGCCGAACTGCGAGGTGATGCCGGTTGTGACCGGCGTGCAGCCGCCGGCGAACTGATCGGCAGTAGTCGTCGATCCGGACAATTGATGCAACAGATCCTGATAGCTGTCCGTACGGCTCACGAGCGCCAAGCTGCTATCGACCGTACCCTGCGATAAGGAGCAACTCGACTGGCGCCACATGCCGTTCCAGTAGGGTGCATTGCCGCCGGCACTGGCGGGCCCCGCATCGACGCCGGATTCGCTCGAAGCATAGTTGAACCGCGGCGGACGATTGGAGCCCTCCATCGAGCCGATCAGGAAGGACGAGATGATCTTTCCGGCAAGCGGACTGGTCGGACATCCCTGATTGCCAAGCAACGCGATACAGACCGCGACCAGTACCGTCGCCGGAACCACGATTTTGGCCTTGCGCAGCAGCGCAGCGCATGTATTCATTGTTGTCTCCCCTAGCGCGATATCGTGTGCCACTGCCGCTGACCGAGCAGTATCAGTCCCACCACAATGCCGATTGAGCCGATGAATTGTGCTTCCGTGAATCCCCACAGCAAGCGGGGATTGCGTTTAATGAACTCGACCAGGATCCGCGCAACCCCCGTCAAGATGAGAAACTCTGCCGAGATGGTTCCGCGCGGCAACGGCGCATCTCGTCGCGGATCGCCGCGCCGCCACAGCCATATCGCAATCGCCACCGAGGTGAGGCACTCGTATAGGGGTGCAGGATGCACACGGTCCAAGGTCGGGACGATACCGTGCGGAAAGCTCATGCCCCACGGCATGGCAGTGGGGATGCCATAGTCGCCGTCGCCTGAAAGAAAGCATCCCATGCGAGCGATCGCGAACGCTGCGATGCAGGGCACCGCCAGCGCATCAGCGAGGGCGAGCGCCGGAATCCGGTAATGACGCGCGATCAGCAGTACCAGAACGCAGTCGAACAGCAGGGCGCCGTAGTAACTGAAGCCCTCAAGCGCAACCGGATGGTCCGGCACGCCAAACAGCGTCTCGATGATCCACAGCGATCGGGCGCCGAGGATGGCCCCCACGGCGAGCCAAGCCATAAGAGCCGTGGGTCCGACCGCCGACATGCTGCGACGATGTAGCTCGGCTCGGAATATGCCATAACCTGCCAACAGCGCCGCCACCAGGCACAACCCGTAGCTGTTCAGTTGCCACCCACCGAGATGGATGAATGGATACATGGCGCCCCGGAGTGGATTCGACGACTCTTTTTGGGCTTTTCGTACAGCGCAAGCGAGCAGCAGAGCAACAAACGACAGCCGATCGCGGAGTGCGATCGCAATTAATTTGTATCAGAAGACTGCCGTTAGCTCAATGAGCTTAGCTGGGCTCGGAAGTGCAACAGCGCCGTCGCGACTCGACGGCTATTATGTACAGTCCGCTGCCCTGCAGCACCGGGATCTCTTCAGCTCTTGCTCAACTTCCTGAAGGGCTCTTTGACGACCTGATAGAGCCCGTAACACAGCAGCCCCACCGCCATCACACCCAGCAGCCACTCGCCATAAAACTGCTGCTTCAGGCCGCCGAGAGCCCCGGCGATGCCGCCCGAGTAGCGCGGGTCCCCGCGCCATGACGCGTTGACCAAGTATCCCCCGACCAGGCAGAACAGCGTGCCGCGCGCGGCGAGTCCATAGACCCCAAGTGCGCTGATGGCCAGTCGAAAGCGCGTGCGCCGGAGCTCGACCCTCTTATTCTTGTCGCCGCTCAGCGCTCGATAGAACTGCCAGAGCCCGAAGATGACGATACCGCTACCCACCAGCGCGGCCAGAACGCGTCCCGAGGGCAGTGCGAACATCCGCGCCGTCCATCGGACCTGGCTTTGCGTCTCGTCCATCGATCGACTGAAGCCGAACATGCTCCAGACCACCTGACCTACGAACAGGCAGTGAAACAGGCCATCCAGGAGATGCCCTACTCGCACCACTCGACGCCGGGTGCTGCCGCGTTGCGCGCGATGCTCCGGATCCGCGATTGCCACGACCAGTTTCCATAGCACAAAGGCCGCCAGGCCTGCGGCAAGCAGTGCAAGCAGCGCATCCCCGAGCACAGTTCCCCCCAGTTTCGCCAGCGCGCCAGTGGATCCGTTGGGTCGCCCGCGCCCGAATGCCGCGAGCAGCGCAAAGAATCCAAGCGGTAGATAGAACACCCCTTCGGCGACATAGCCGACATGTCCGGCCCAGCGCTCCCAGGGCCTGAGCGCGCTGTCGGCGCTGCGTGAGTC
>JBOGLI010000111.1:0-2822 GCA_050746165.1 Terriglobales bacterium
CGACGGCGTCTTCCGCAGCCGCGACGCCGGCAAGACGTGGGAGCAGATCTCGCCGCCGAATCACGCTGAGATCCACAATATCGAGAGCGTCGCCATCGACCCGCGCAATCCCGATTCGATTTACGCCGGCACCTGGCACCTTCCCTGGAAGACTGACGACGGCGGACGCAACTGGCATTCGATCAAGAATGGCCTCATCGACGACTCCGACGTCTTCTCCATCAAAGTCGATCCGGTCCTGCCGCAGGTCGTGTACCTGAGCGCATGTTCCGGTATTTATAAGAGCGAGAACGCAGGCGAGCTCTTTCACAAGATCCAGGGAATTCCTGCAACCGCGCGCCGCACGCGCGTCCTGCAACAGGACCCGTCCGACTCGCTCATCGTCTATGCCGGCACGACAGAAGGACTTTGGAAGACCGTCGATGCGGGCAAGACCTGGAAGCGCATGGGTCCGGCGAACTTGATCATCAACGACGTGATGGTGGACCCGCGCAATCCGCAGCGCGTCCTTTTGGCCACCGACCGCAGCGGCGTGCTCGCCAGCGACGACGGCGGCGCCTCCACTGTGGCTTCCAATCGCGGCTTTTCGCACCGGCAGGTTTCCGCGATGGTCGCCTCTCACGACGGGCAAACGCTCTACGCGGGCGTCGTCAACGATAAGGAGTTCGGCGGCGTCTTCAGCAGCACCGATGCCGGCGCGCACTGGCGACAGGTCAACAACGGTTTCGCCGGCGAAGACATCTTTTCCCTCGCATTGGCGGACGACGGCACGCTCATCGCCGGCACCAATCGCGGCATCTTCGTTTACGACCCGCAAGCCGGAAGCTGGGCGGTCAAGAACCTGATCCTCAACGAGACCTTCACGCCAGCGCAGAAGGTGATCAAGAAGAAGCGGATCATGGTGATGGAGCGGAAAATCGAAAAGGGTGAGTTGCGCGGGCGCGTTTTGCAGATCGCCACTACGGTGCAGCGTTGGTTCGCGGCGACACCCTCGGGCCTCTACATCAGCCTCGATCACGGCAACAGCTGGCACGGCGGCGCCATCGATTCTGACAACGCCTTCGTCAGCGTCTCCGCTTCCGGCGATCGCGTCGCGGCGTCGACCGCTTCCAAACTGTTGCTCTCCAATGACGGTGGAAATACCTGGAAAACCGCTCACCTTCCCGATTACGTCACGCGTGTCTACCGCGTTTCCATGGAGCCGAAGCGCATCTGGATCGACAGCCGTGAAGGCGCGTTTTTCTCCACCGATGACGGTGACAGCTGGCACCACGTGATTGTCGGCATGCCCGCGATGCAGGTGGTCTCGGTGAAATACGACGGCGCGCACGATCGCACACTCGCCGTCGCCACCGATGGAGAAATCTTCGGCAGCGCCGACGGACTTACATGGACGCGTACCGCCGAGCCCGGCCGCGAATTGCGCTCGGTCGCCGTCGCCGGGGACCGCCTTTACGGCATCACGCAGTTCAGCGGGATCGTCGCCGACTCCGAAGCGCCGGCGGGCGAACGCAGCGCATCTTCGGCTATGATCGGTAAGCAATGAAGGCCGGACTCCTTTTCTTGACCATCGCCGTGGCGTTAACCGCCTCCGCTCAAAATTCCGCCGGACAGGCGCTGGTTGACAAGGCACGTAAGCTGATCGTCGTCACCACGCCCGGCTGGAATTCCGTGGACGGCACGCTCACGCGCTACGAGAGATCCCACAAGAAATGGAAGCAGGTGGGCGAACCCGTGCCGATCGTGGTCGGCAAGAATGGCTTGGCTTGGGACCCGTCGCTGGAGCAGGGCGACGCGCCGGTGAAACACGAGGGCGATGGCCGTTCGCCCGCGGGCATCTATCCGATCAATGAAACCTTCGGCTTCGCGCCCTCGCTTGGCGGCTCCAAGCACTACCTCTCGCTCACGCCGGCCGTCGAGTGCGTCGACGACACCAATTCCTCGCATTACGCCCACATCGTCAGCAATGAGCAGGTCAGCAAGGACTGGAACAGCTCGGAGCACATGCGCTCCATCGACGCCTATCGCTGGGGCGCCATCGTTCCCTACAACATGAGCAGCACCAAGCCGGGCGCGGGCTCCTGCATCTTTCTCCACGTCTGGAGCGGGCCGGGCAAAGGCACGGCCGGGTGCACGGCCATGCCGGAGCAAACCATGTCGGACATGGTGCGCTGGATCGGTTCCCCCGGCGCCACAGTGCTGGTGCAGATGCCGGCCTCTGAATACGAGCGCCTGAAGCAGTCCCTCGGCACTCCGTAAGTAGCTCCGCCCGATGCATCGTGGGACGACCTCTTCAGCAACCCCACTTTTCCGTACTCCTGGTTCGTGATAGTTTTAGTGCACTCTTCAGTGTGGGTACGGATTCGATGCAGTTTGACTGCCTAAGATTAAAGCTCAATTGCCCGGCCGCAAGACTGCCGCTGGCGCTGCTCATCACGGCTGGCCTCTGCTCCATGCCCGCCCACGCGCAAAACGGTCCGGCTCCCGTCGTCGTGCAGCCTGGCGCTCCGGGACAGCCTACTAAGACCCTGCCATCCTCCACGCACGGCACGCTGCCGCCGCGTTCGGCCGCCGATGTGGCGTTCATGCAGGGCATGATCATGCACCATTCGCAGGCCGTGGAAATGACGGCGCTGATCCCCTCGCACACAGAAAACAAGGATATCCGTCTTCTAGGCGCCCGCATCAGCCGGTCGCAGTCCTCCGAAATGGATTTCATGAAGCGCTGGCTTCTCGCCCGCGGCGAGCCCACTTCCCTGCCAATGCCCGGCATGTCCGGCATGGAAGGAATGAGCGGCATGCCTAATCACGCGATGCCGCTC
>JBOGLI010000112.1:0-13701 GCA_050746165.1 Terriglobales bacterium
GGTTACGCATCCTTCCGCCGCAGATCGACCAGCTCTACTCACAGGCGGTCGAACAATATAGCGACGGCAACTACCGGGCGGCCGCGGACACTCTGGAGGAGGCGCGCCGTTTTCGCGAGACCGCGCGCGTCAATGCGCTCCTCGGGTGGAGCTACTGGCGCCTGGAAGATCCTAAGCGGGCCGAGGCCGCTTTTACCCGCGCCCACCGCTCCGACCCCTCTTTGGACGACGCCAAGCTTGGCTTGGCCTTCGCCAGCATGGCGCTCGACCATGTCTCGACTGCACTTCCGCTGCTCGAAGACCTCACTCTCGTCCATCCTGGCGATAACGAGATCCGCACCGCGCTCGGCAGCGCCTACGAACAATCGGGCCAGAACGAGAAGGCGGCTCAGGTTTATTGCCAGTGGCTCGATCTTGATCCCGAGAATGCCGCCGCCAAAGAGGAACTGCTCAAAATTTTCGGCTATGCGACATACCGTCCGGATCTGCCGTTCGCCGTTCCTCCGATCAACCGGCCTGCACAAACGCAGTTGCTATTTCGCACACATGGCGAGCGTCTCCAAGCTCTCACCGGCGGCGAATGGAAGGACATTTATTCGGTAGGCGTGAACATCGGCCCGGGACGCCCGGGGGAGTTTGCCTCCACCGTCTCGCGTGATTTCTCCACCTACGCCGCTTGGTTCGAGCAGATCGGCGCCATGCACGCCAACACGATTCGCGTGTACACCATCCTGCCGCCGGCGTTCTACCAGGCGTTGCGCGCCTACGACGAGAAAGCGCGCCAGCCGTTATGGCTAATCCAGGAGGTGTGGATCGATGACGCCGTTGAGGATCTCTACGCCTCCTCGACGCAGGAGGAATTCCGCAACGAACTGCACTCCACCATCGACGTCCTGCACGGCCACGCCGACATTCCGTTCCGGCACGGCCACAATTACGGCATCTATACCGCCGACGTCTCGCTCTGGACGCTCGCGCTGGCCGTCGGCCGCGAAGTAGAGCCGCGGGTGGTCATGCACACCAACAACAACCACAGTAAGGAGACGAGCTACCAGGGCCGATTTATCAATGTGAACGGAGCGAACCCCACCGAAGCGTGGTTCGCCCGCATGTTCGACGAGGCCGCCAGCTACGAACTCGACAAGTACAACGCGCAGCGCCCGCTCACACTCGTCAATTGGCCGCCGCTCGATCCCATGACCCACCCGACCGAGGCCAACTATGTGGACGAGTTGCGCATGCGCAAGCAGCACGGCGAAGTCGTGCCTACCGATATTCCGAAAGAGTTGAACGACGCCGACGCGGTCTCGGTCGATGTCGCTAAGTTCCGCGTCACTCCAGCTTTCAGCGCCGGGCTATTTGCGCTCTTTCACGTTTACCAGCACTGGCCCGACTTTCTCCTGCACGAGCCCTCCTATGCCGAGGCTCGGGACGCCGAGGGTACGAACCGCTATCTCGGATATCTCCGGGAGTTGAAGAAGGCGTATGCGGGCATACCGCTGCTGGTCGGCGAATATGGCATTGCCACCAGCACCGCGTCCGCCCACGTTCAGCCCGAGGGCTGGAACAATGGCGGACTCTCCGAGTCGCAGCAGGCGGCGCTGCTGGTCCGCTTCAGCAAGAACATCCGCGACACCGGCTATGCCGGCGGCATCGTCTTCGAGTGGCAGGACGAATGGTGGAAGCACGTCCACGATTCCTTCACCGCCGACTTCGAGCAGCCGTGGGAACGCAATCCGCTCTGGCTCAACCGCCTCGATCCTGAAAAGCAGTTCGGCCTTGTCGAATATCAACCCAAGGACCCGGTACCGCTTCTGCGCGGCAATAGAGCTGACTGGACTGGCGCGCAGGAACTCGATTCGGCGCAGGCCACCGATCAGGGCCAGCTTCGTGCGATCTACGCGGCTTCGGATTTCGCGTATCTCTACTTGCGACTGGATTTCATTCCTGGCACGATCGACTGGAAACAAACCAACTACTGGATCGCGCTCAATACCTTACCTGGAGCTGCCGGCTCACGCGACTTACCCAGCGTCGGTGTGCGGTTGGACCAGGGCGCGAACTTTCTCGTCGAGCTGTCTGGGCCCGATTCGTCGCGCATCCAGGTCGCCGAAAATTATGACCCCAATCATCCTTTTCCCGTTCCTGGGCGGCCGCGAATCGCGCGCATCTGGCGCAAACAGAACATGGCCTTATCGCTGGTAAACTACGCGCCCTTCGAAGACCTGATGATCGAAGCGAACCCGGAACGCTTCGCCCGCAACGGGACGGAATTCCCGGCGATCAATTACGACCGGAGCCCATTACCCTACGGCACCGCGGATCCCGCGCGCCCGGATTTCAACAGCAATGCCGCGTGGCACGTCGACGAAAAGCAGGGCATGATCGAGGCCCGTATTCCCTGGGGACTCATGCTGTTCAACGATCCCTCGCAGTTGGCCACGTTCGGTGGAACGGACGACCGCTGGCGTCCGCAGTCGCGACCGAGCCCAGGCATCAATGTGACCGCATTCGAGATCACATTAGGAGATCGCAAGCAGGTCCAAAGCGCGTTGCCTGCGGTGCGAAACGGACACCTCGCCGCCGCCCCCGTCTATACCTGGAAAAAATGGCAGAAGGTGGACGCCCAGCCGGTATTCAAGCCGGCCTATTACGCTCTCCAGAAACTGTGGGGGGAGTGGTGACCCGAGCGCAGCTCACGACCAAAATTTTCGGCGCCCTCGGCTTGTTCCTGTTGTGCGTTGCGCCGGCCTTCGCTAAACACAATTCCATCTACTACTACGTTCCCGCCGATGACGCGTGGAACTCGCTCGTCCAGCACGCCGATCAGATCCCCGTGCTCGCGCCTCAGGTTTACATCGTCGATGAAGCCGGTGTAATCCACGGCGCAGTTGAGGAGCGTGTCCTGAGACTCGCGCAACAGCACCACATCGGACTCATGCCGCTGCTCGCCAATGACAAAGCCGAAGGTGCGCATGCCATCTTGCGCGACACCGCTACCCGGGCCGCCGTGATTGCCGACCTTCTACAACGCTGTATGGACATTCGTTGTATTGGCTTGCAAGTAGATCTTGAAGGAGTACTTCAGTCTGACTCGGCCGCTTATACTGACTTCATCCGCACCGCTGCCCTCGCCTTTCATGCCCGCCACCTGCAATTGAGCGTCGCCGTTCCCACACCGTTGCTTCAGCCCGCGGCGGGAGAAACGTATGCCGCAATGTTTGGCGGTTTTGCCGTGATGACGGAACCGTATGACCTGAAGGAAATCGCCCGTTCCGTCGATTTCGTCACCCTGATGACCTACGGCCAGTACGGGCCGGGAATGCCACCCGGGCCGGTCGCCGGCTATTTCTGGGTCGAACAGAGTATCCGCTACGCCTTGCAGTACGTTCCCGCGAAAAAGCTCTCCATGGGTCTTGGGTTCTGGGCGTACCGCTGGTGCAACCAGCAGATCACCTATAGCAGCTATGGCGACGTAGCCAATCTGGCGGCAGGTACCGGCGCCGTTCCCCAATGGCACGCCTGGAACCGCTCCCCCTGGTTTGCGTATGACCGCGATGGCTGCCGCAATGTCGTCTGGTATGAAAACAGCCGGAGTTTGCGTGAAAAAATGGGTTTGCTGGCCAAATATCACCTGCACGGTTTTTCTGCCTGGCGTCTTGGACAGGAGGACCCGGCCTTCTGGGGCGACGCGCAAGATGCCGTCCGCCATTGATTCCTGCCCGAATCGGCCCGCTTATTGCTATACTCCCGCCACACCGTTCACCAGTAATTCGCCCGCGGTTATCTCAAAAGTTCGGGCTGAATTTGGGCCAAGCAGCGATTGCGCCACGAGGAAGACATGATCGGATCGTCATTCGGTAATTACCGTATCGAGCAGAAACTCGGCGAAGGCGGCATGGGTGTCGTTTACCTGGCCATCGATAAGGACTTGGAGCGCAAAGTCGCGCTGAAGACCCTGACCACGGGCGGCGACCAGGACGAAGAGCTCGTCTCCCGGTTCCTGCGCGAAGCCAAGGCTGCTTCGCGTCTGCAGCACCCATCCATCGTGACCCTCTACCATTTCGGTGTCGAGGGCGACACCCGTTATATGGTCATGGAGTACATCGAAGGCCAAACGCTGCGCAAGGCGATCGCCGGCAAGCCGCTGAGCATCGCCAAGCTTCTCGATTACGCCATTCAAATTGTAGACGGCATTGCCCTGGCACACGACAACGGTGTCATTCACCGCGACCTCAAGGCGGAGAACATCATGGTCACCGATCGTGGCCATGTGAAGATCCTCGACTTCGGTCTCGCCAAGCTGAAAGCCAAGCAGGTCACCTCCGACGACGTTACCGATTTCCGCACTCAATTCGGCATGGTCGTCGGCACCGTTACCACCATGTCGCCCGAGCAGGCGATGGGACGGGAAGTGGACGCCAGTAGCGATGTCTTTTCGCTGGGCGTGATTTTTTACCAGATGGCGACCGGAAAGCTGCCCTTCGAGGGCCCGACGCCGCAAGCCACCATGGCCATGATCCTGAACCAGGAGCCCACGCCGGTCGATCAGGTCAATCCCGACTTGCCGCCCGCCTTGGCGCAACTGATCGAACACTGCCTCCAGAAGAGCAGCGTTTTTCGCCCGTCTTCGCGAGAGTTGCTGACCAAGCTCAGAAATATCCAGGCGTCCCTCAGCGGTCCGAAGCAGCCTGCGTCGCAAGTGCGCAGTGCTGTCTCGACTGCCGCTGCTCCCGCTGCTGCGCCCGCCGCTTCCGGCAGCGTGGCGGCCGCGCCTGCTCCGGCCTCTTCTACGCGTATGAAAGCGCCGTCGAGCGCGAGGATGGCGGCTTCGCCGCAGGAGCTGTCATCGCGCAAAACGGTCTTCTACGCCGTCAAGACCGTGCGTGTCCTCTTGTCGCTCGGGACGCTTACCATTCCGCTCGCCTACCTTCTCTACTTTTTTATCGCTGGTGGCATGATTCGCCCGCAGGCGGTAGAGGGCACTGCGTTAATGCGCTTCATTCAGGCGGTGGTCATGCCCGCGCTGGCGGCCGCGGACAAAATCTTCGCCTTCCATGCGGCTGTCGGAGGATGGAACTTCCTGCTGCTCGGGCTTGGCGTCGTTGCTTTTATTGCGCGCTATCTCTTCATGCTGCCGGTCAATATGGCCGAGCAGTGGGCCAAGACGCGCATGGTGAAGGCGCGCGCCGTCGTGCCACAGGCAACGAGCGTCACCGTTTCCGAAGGCGCCTCGGCGCCTCGCCTGGCGCTTCTGCGCGAATATGCCGAGGCGAAGAAGGTCCTGTTCGAGGACAAGAAACATCTCGCTTTTTACTCTCTCGATGTAATGGACTCCACCAACATGAAGGCGGGTCAGGACCAGTTGGTGGTCGAGCACGCTTTTGCGGAATTCAAGAAGTATGTGGACCGCATCCTGGAACTGAATGGTTGCTGGAAGATGAGTTGGACGCCCGACGGGGTGATGTGCGCCTTCCGCGACACGGAATCTTCTATCAAGGCGGCGCAAGAGGTGCTACGCGGCCTCGACTGGTTCAATGACGGTGTTCACGCCCTTACGCGCAAATTCCGCGTCCGCTCCGGCGTGCACTGCGGCGACGTCGTTTTTCCCGACGGAAGGAACATTACCGAAGTCAGCGACTTCGTCATCGATGTCACCGGCCACCTGCAAAAGCATTGCGCCGAGAACTCCTTGTGGGTCTCCCGGGAAGCCGTTGAGCAACTGCCGTCATCGGCTGGGTTCACTCCCGTTGAACGGGACGTGGACGGTCATACGGTCTTCGGCTGGCGTGCCGATGTGAAGAACACCGCCGCGGCGAACCAATAGTCCACGCGTTATGATCGTCCGGCGGAGACTTTCGATGCGGTTGCGAATCGCCATTTGTACGCTCGCCCTGTGCGGTGTTGCGTTTTGCCTGGGACAACAGCAGTCGGCCCCCCCGGCGCCTCCGACGATGGAGTCTGCCCCCGCGCCGCCTCCATCCACCAACTCGAAGAATTCAAAGTCGTCGAAGAAGCACAAGCCACACTCCGTCCAATTGAAATGGGAGGAGAGCAAGACCAAGGGCATTGAGGGATATTACGTTTATCGCGCTGACGGCGGACCATCTGGCGACTTCGCGCGCATCACGCCGAAGCCGATCAAGAAGACGGAATTCAAGGACCTCAACGTTAAGGCCGGCAAAACCTATTCTTATGCCGTTTCCGCTGTGCAGCGGCTCGGTGGCAAGGAGATCGAGAGCGCCCGCACGATGCCGGTGACCGTACAGATCCCAAGTCCTTAACAGTTACAGCACCCGCCTCCGCACTTCCGAAATTCGCGATTGTGCCGTAAAGTTGCCGCATACGCCCGATATGCCGCTACTCAAAGCACGTCCATGGTACGCAGCCGCGAATTCTGTTCGGCTGACCTCAATCTGCTTCGTTGCCATCGCCATTATCGCCACGGTGGATGCTTTCATTGTGCCGGTTCTCGGCCTCGGGTTCCTTTACCTCGTCCCGCTAGCGCTCTCCGCCGCATTCCTATCGCGATGGCAATTGCTTCTGGTGGCTGCGATTTGCACGGCATTTTGGGAAGGCTTTTCGAATCTTCCATACACCCAGGCATGGCCGCTGCGCGATGCGTTCGTTTTCCTCGCTTTTTCGTTTGTCAGTCTACTGGTCAGGGACATGGTCGTTTTTCGCCGTGCGGCTTCCCGCCGGATCGAAGACTTGGAACATGAAATCGAACTTCTCGCCAGGGCAGGTGAGGAATCCGATCTCCTGATTCATTCCGTCCCGGCTGGAATCGTGAAGCTTTCGTCGGACGGGAAAATTGTGTGGTGCAACCGGGTATGCCACGACATCCTGTCCGTCGCACCGGGCGCGCTAAACGGCCAGGAAATACGATCGTTCTTACCCGATATTGGGAAACTTCCATTCAACGGCGCCGCGTCAACCGAGATGCCGGGCCAGCGGGCGAATGGTGGAACTTTTCGGGCGCGCGTTTGGAACGCGCAGCTTCCGGGTGCTTCTGCCCGGGATATTCTTGTGATTGTTGATCTCTCGGAAGCCGATGCGGGGAAGCGGCAATAATCCGCTGCTGGCGGTTACGACGGCTCGATCGGCTTGACTGGCTCTCGTGTTGTCACCCTGACTTTCGGCTCCAGCGGCGGCAACCCCGACATCACCTTGATCTCCCAGTTCTTTTCCCACTGCTTGTGGCGCTTGCGGTGATACCAACTCCCCAGTCCCCAGTTCTCGCCGGCGTGGCCGATACCCAGGATGAGTAAGATCAGGAAGGGAACTGCATGCCGCAGCGCTTCGTCCGGATAATGATAGAGAGGCTCGCCGGGGGCAGGCTGATACCACGTTGCCAATGCCAGGTTCACCATGTAGATCATCCCGACGATCGAGACGATACGCGTCAGAGCTCCGAGGACAAGGCAAACGCCGAGCGTGAGTTCCAGGAATCCGAGCCCAACGGCAACCTTCGTCGAATTATGCAAGACGTAGTTGGTCAGAAATTTGCCGTACCAATCGATCGCGCTGCCGCCGATGGCGTCGTACAAAAACTGGGGGAAGTCCACGCGCGCGAACTGGACCGAGCTGATCTTGTACCAGCCGATGTCGATGAAGAGGCAGCCGAATCCGATGCGCACCACCGCCAGCACATTGCGCAGGCGCGTGTGAGTGTAGGCCATGAACAACCCTCGCCGGGGACTTCGAAGAGTATAGCGGAATTTGAGGGGCTATACCGCGAATAAACCGCAGAAAACGTGCTTTGGACGCGCCTCGTCCGCGGGACTGCCGCCCGTTTTGTTGTATAGTTAATCCTACTCACCCGCATGCAGGGCATCCGCACCAAAGACCTGGTCAACTTTCTCGCGCTGGTCCTCGCCTCGATGGTCATCGCCGTCGGTCCGGGACTGCATCTCTTCAGTTTTGCCTATCACACCGGAGACCAGTCCTACATCCTGCTGGTGCCGGTTCTCTCGGCGATGTTGGTGCGCCGTGAGAGCGACGGCGTGTTTGCGGCCGTGAGTTCCGGAATTTCGCGGCCGGCGGTACTCGCCTTTGCCGTCGGCATACTGCTGATTGGCGGCGCCTATGGATCTCCGGCCGGATCGGAATTGCAGTTAGCGCTGACCGGTCTCGGGCTGGTGGCGTGCTGGGTCGGCGCGTTCATCTACTGTTTCGGGCTTGATGCCGCTCGCAAGGCCGCGTTCCCGCTGGGAATGTTGCTCTGGATCATTCCAATCCCCTCGGTCATCGTGGATTCATTCCGGTACTTCTTGCAGGTGGGCTCTGCCGACTGTGTGAATGTTCTTTTCAACATGACCGGTCTGCCCGTGCTCCGCGAGGGCAAGTTCATTTTTCACCTCGCGCAGCAGAGTATCGAGGTGGCCAAAGAGTGCAGCGGGATCCGCTCCAGCCTCTGCCTGATCCTGCTGACCATGGTCATTGCCCACGAATCCCTCGGCGGCAATTTCCGCCGCTCCATCCTGCTCCTATCGACGGTTCCCATCGTCATTCTCAAAAATGGCGTGCGCATCGTCACCCTCACGCTGGGCGCAATCTACATCGATCCTTCTTTCCTGACAGGGCCGCTTCATCACGACGGCGGCATCGTTTTCTTCCTTATTGGCATGGTGATGCTCATCCCCGTGATTTGGGTCCTGAAGCGTGGCGATGCGCAGCCTGCGCCCGCTAGCCAGGCCGCCGCCGCCAAGTAGGTCAGGTTCGACTCATCTCTGCGCCTGTATACTGAGGCCTTCGTCATCCAATTCAGCTTCCATGTACCTGATCGATCCACTGAGCGATCCTCGTTGGGCGCCGTTCGTCGAGCGGCACCCGGCTGCATGCGCCTTCCATACCGCAGGATGGATCCGGGCGCTGTCGATCACCTACGGCTATAAGCCATTCGCCGTCACCTCCGCCGCTCCGGGAAGTGAATTGAGGGATGCTATCCCACTTTGCCGCGTCGAGAGTTGGGCCACCGGACGCAGGCTGGTTTCGCTGCCCTTCGCCGACCATTGCCAGCCTCTCGTATCTCCCGACGCGGAAAGCGACTTCATTTCTTTTCTGAGTGAACTTGCAAGGCTGGAGAACTACAAGTTCTTCGAGCTGCGCCCCGCAACCTCAATGACGAGCACGGCATTACCCGAAAGGAACCGTTCTGCGGCTTACGTCGCTCATTGGCTCGATCTGTCGCCCTCGCTCGAGACCATTTTCAACACGTTTCACAAAGATTCGATCCAGCGAAAGATCCGCCGCGCCGAGCGCGAGAACCTCCGTTACGAGGAAGGCCGATCCGCGGACATCATCAACCACTTTTACGTGCTCATGGTCCGCACCCGCCGCAGGCATCAACTTCCTCCGCAGCCGAAGGAGTGGTTCTACAACATGGCAGAGGCGATGGGGGATTCCGTCCAGTTTCGACTCGCGTTCAAGGACGAACACGTCATTGCTGCCGTCGTCACCCTCACGCACCGCAATTCGATGATCTACAAGTACGGTTGCTCCGACGAGCGTTACCACGCGACCGGCTGCATGCCCTTTCTGTTTTGGCGAATGATTCAGGACGCGAAGAACCGGTTCATCCCGCTCCTGGATTTCGGCCGTTCCGACCTCGACAATCCAGGCCTCGTCCGCTTCAAGGACCAATGGGGCACACAACGGGCGGAACTCAACTACTTTCGCTTTCCTCCGCGTGACCCTTCGAGTGGTTCCAGAGGTATCGCGGCGCGAATGGCAAAGACTGCCTTCTCAATTCTGCCTAGCCGCGTCCTGGAGCTCGTAGGACGGGTGCTTTACCGCCATATCGGTTAGGGCTGCGGGAACATCATCCCATCGCCAGTACGGCAAACACGTACACCCAAAGCATGCTCATGAAATGCCAGTACCAGGCGACCACGTCCACCACGACGCGTTTTCGCTCCAGCGGACGCGTCATATACGCGGTGAACACGGCATAGATCAGGGCAAGCACTCCGCCGAGCAGGTGCACCGCATGCAGGCCGGTGAGCAGGTAGAAGAACGAGTTCGCCGGATTGCCGGCGAGCAGGTATCCGCGTTCCAGGAGTTGGCGCCAGGCCATCACCTGTCCGGTGAGGAAGATCACGCCCAAGGTCGCGGTGATGCCAATCCACGGAACTTTCGGCCCGCGGTCGGGAGCAATTCCTGGCATTGCCGTAATCGGCGCCACGACCGCATGCTGGAATGCCGCGCGCCGCGCTTTCTCGACGGTAAAGCTGCTCAGCAGCAGAATGGCCGTATTGAACAACAGCAGGCCGTAGGGTAGTGGCACCGGAAGCCAGTCGCTGATATAAGTGCCGCTGGCGACGTCGAAGTGCTTCAGGTGATGGCGGAACATGAAAGTCAGGCTGAAGGTGAGGAACAGCATGACCACCGAGACCATGCCGATCATCAGCCCCAGCCGGTAACGCTTTAGCCGCTCGCCAAAATCGGGGAGGTCGTCCCTGCCGCCGTCTCCGCCGCCGCCATGATGCGGGAAATCGATGACCGGAGGCCGTCCGCCGCCGCCGACGCGCGGGCGAGGCGCTCTCTCGCGGGTCTTGGTAATGGGAATGACCGTCGCCATGGCTGGACCGCCGTTCCAGCAGCCTATCACATCACAAACCGATGTGATGCAGGTCACGCGGCGATGGCTACACGGAATGTGGAGCGTTCTCTGCGTCAAAAGCCTGGCGCCGGCTCCTGAACGTAGGGCATAAACCAGCGGCGGAATGCCCGCACAAAATTATTAGCGTGATAACTTCCGGTCTGCAGTTCCGCCATCGAGCCCTCCTTACTGGCTTCGTTGGTCAAAGGGATTTCGCGCTTGCGACTCAGCGTCGAATCCCTTAAAACGTTTATAGCGTCCGCTAACGCCATAATTAAAGGCAAAAAACCGTATTTCCAGTGGTTTCAGCGGATTGAGCGCCATGTGCGCCGAGTTGCAATAGAGAGCAGCGAGCGGAGGATTTCGACGTATGCCGAGTTACGACATCGCTGACGAGAGGCAGGATTGGAACCGGCGCTACCGCGAAGGATCGCACGCCAGCTTCGAACCCGATCCTTTTCTCCTCAGCGCCTACGAAGACTACATCCAGCCTTTATTTCCCAAGGGCGGCAGCGCGCTCGATATCGCCGGCGGCACCGGACGCCACGCCATCTGGCTCGCCGAACTGCGCTGGAAGCTGACCGTCGTCGACATTTCCGAAGTGGCCTTTAAGAAGGCGCAGCAGAAAGCCGAAGAGCGCGACGTGAAAATCAATTTCCTTGTCCGCGACCTTCGCTCCTTCGATCCCGGGGAAGAGAAGTACGACCTCGTCCTCGTCTTCTTCTACCTCCAGCGCGATCTCTATCCTTCATTAGTCAAGGCGCTCAAGCCCGGCGGGCTGCTTGTCTACAGGACCTACACCGAGGAGCACAAGACCCGGCACGCACGCACGATCCGGCATCCGGAGTACTACCTCCAGCCGAACGAACTGCTGCACACCTTCCTGCGTCTTGACGTGCTCCACTACCGCGAGACGATCGTGGAGAAGGGCATGGCCGAACTGATAGCGCGCAAACCCAGGTAGAAGCGCCCGCCGCGCCTAGCGAATACGCCGCGCCTCTTGATCTGCGAGCTCGCCGACGGACACCTTCGCCTGCAACCGCGTGCACACGTGGCGGGTGAGCTCGGTAATCTCTTTTGCCGTCTTGCCGGCTCCGATGTCGTCGTTGATAGCGGTCGCGATCGCTTTGGCCAATCCCGCGTCATTGCTCGTATCGATCAGCCAGATGTGATACACGGAGGCCCCTCCGAGGGATCGGAGTTTCACGTGGTCCACTACGATCGGTGTCGTCACCGGAATGCCTGCGGTGCGAGCACCCTCGCGCGTGGTAATGAAGATCACCATGTTGGGCAGCGTGTCGGTATCGCGCAGGCCATATTCCCTGGCCACATCGCGCTCGATTGCGGCCGCATGGGCCGTCGTGACGGCATGTGCCAGATCGGGCGAGCAGAAAACCGCAATATCGGATGCTCTCGCACCCGACAAGGCAAGCGAACAGCAGAGAACAACACGAACGGCAAAGCGCATCGGCCGCACTCCAGTGAGAAGTCTCGAGACCCGCGATCTGCTGGATTGATTGAGTGCGGTGCATTTAACTGCAGCCTCTGGCCGCGGTCAATAAGAATCTCGCCCCTGGCGGCGGCCTCACCAAGACAGACGCCTCCCTGGCAAAGTTGACTGGCCAATGACGTTTACGCCGGGGCGGAAACGCGATATAACCACCTGACGCGGTTGTGAGGTAGGTCCATGGAACGGGTTCGATTCATCGATCATGCTGGCAAGCGTGTCCTGCTAATCGACTATTCCGGCATGTCCGAGGAGCACGAGTTTCTCGCGCTGATTGAACTGCGGAAGAAATTGGTCGCGGCGGAGCCGCTCCAATCCGTGCTTACCCTCACCGATGTTACCAACGCCCATTGCACCCGAAATGTTCTCGAAGCCATGAAGGTGGCCGCCGTTCTGGATCGACCCCAATTGAAGAGGGCTGCCATCGTCGGCACCGACTCGGTTTTTCCCCACGGCACCTCCGACGCGATTTCCAATTTCGCGGCGCGGCACTGGGCGCAATTCCAGACGCGCGAAGAGGCGCTGGCCTGGGTGGTCAGCGATTCCGAAGCTACGAATGCATAGCGCCGGGTCCTGATATTTGCATTACCCACGGCGTGCGCCCATAATCCGTGCCTCTTCCCACGGGCATTATCCAAGTATCAATCGATGGAGGAAATTCATGAAGACCGCACGCATGGCGGCGCTGCTCTTGCTCGCCGCTTCCTCACTGTTCGCCCAGAACCCGTTTGACGGGAAATGGACGCTCAACCAGCAGAAAAGCAATATGACCGGACACACCATGAAGATCGAAGACGCCGGAAACGGCGCCATCAAGTTTGTCGACCCGAACTACACCATCACGGTGAAGACCGACGGGACGAAAACTCCGACGCCCGACGGTGGCTCCATGGCGATGACGAAGAAAGGAGCCGACACGTATCACGAGACCGACTGGATGAAAGGGAAAGAAGTCAGCCAATCGGACTGGACCCTGTCGAGTGGCGGCAAGACGCTGACCATCCATGAGTACGGAACCAATCCCAACGGCGAGAAGTTCGACAATCACAACACCTACACACGTGCGGCCGCCGGCAATGGCCTGGCCGGTGATTGGAAGACCACCGCGGTAAAGATGGCCAACCCGCAATGGTTCACTATGAGGTTGGCCGGCAACGAGCTAACCTGGGACATTCCGGCGATCAAGGCGCAACTGAAGGTCGCCACCGACGGCAAGGAAGCGCATCCGGTCGGTCCCACCGTCCCAGACGACCTCACACTGGCAGTGACCAGGAAAGGCACCAACACGCTCGATATCACGGAAAAAATGAAGGGGAAGACGTTGTTTACCGGCACCTATACGGTCTCGAAAAATGGCAAGACGATGACCGTGGAAGGCAAGGACGCGAAGGGCGAACCGACGAAACAGGTATGGGAGAAGCAGGGATAGAGCAGTTGTCGGTGCTAGTTGTTGGTTCTGCTCTAACTAGAGCGTGTTGCAAAAATGGTTTCGGCCTCACATCAGGTACTTACGAAGGAGGCGGTAAACGGTTGAGCTTCTGTCATGAAGAACCGGCAGAAGCTGTTAAGGAACGAGCAGTGGGAGCTGATC
>JBOGLI010000113.1:0-2279 GCA_050746165.1 Terriglobales bacterium
GGACGGGCGTGCCACAAGGTACGCGCGGCGCGCCCTTCTCGGTGGTCAGATAGGGGCTGAATGCTTTCCATGAATGGGCGCCGTCGCGCGTGACCAGCAGACACTGGTACGCGACATAGAGCGCGCTGGGATCGAAGGCGGTGTCGAACCTCTTCTGGAAGTCGCGACTGGAACGGTAGTTGGTCTCATCCGCGCCGAAGTTGGGCGCGACGTTCTGCCACTGCCCATTCGACATATCGATTTTGACCATGCCGCTGCCGCCACCGCCCGGGCCATATCCGACACCATAAAGGATGTGGGGATTGCGGGGATCGGGGGTGATGACGCCGAATTCCGAGGAGGGCAGCGGGCTCCAGTAGGTGAAATCGACCTGCCCCCAATTGCTGCGGCTGCTGATCATGACCGCGCCGGTGTCCTGCTGCGAACCCATGATCCAGTAGGGATACTGATCGTCGGTGGCGAGATGATAGATCTGTGAGATGGGCTCGGTGTACCAGAGGCTCCAGGTTTCGCCGCCGTCAAGCGTGACGGTAGCGCCCTGGTCGGCGCCAACCAGCATCCGCTTGCCGTTGGTGGGATCGATCCAAAGCTTGTGGTAATCCTCGCCGCCGGGCGCGCCCTTGAAGGAGTGGAAGGTAGCGCCGCCGTCGGTCGAGCGGTACATGGCAACGCTGTAGGTGTACACGATGTCGGGATTTTGCGAATCCACCCAAACGCCGGAAATATAGGAGCCCTGGCCGTTGCTGATGCGGGTGTCCTTGCCCGCCATGTGCTGCCAGGTGGCCCCGCCGTCGTCGGAACGGAATAGCCCCGAACCGTTTTCGATCGGATTGCCGATAATGAACATCCGCTTGGCATCGGTGTGCATGGCGATCGCCATGTCGACGCGACCTGGGAATGCGGGGATCTTGATCTCCGTCCAGGTCTTGCCCTCGTCGGTCGATTTGTAGGCCAGCGGAGGCTTAGGCTTGGGGCGCGGGCCAGGACCGCGGAAGAAACCGCCGCCCGTGCCTTGTGTGACGGCCACCATCACGTTCGGTTCGTCATAGGCATAGGCAATGTCGCGCACGCCATCGTAGTCGACGGGCTTGAGAACGCTGATCCAGTTCTGGCCGCCATCGGTGGTGCGCCAGATACCGCCGCCCTTGTGGTGGTCGTCACCGAGGGCGGTGGCAATCACCAGATTGGCATCGGCGGGGTCCACGAGGATCTGGGTGATCTTCACCGTGTCTTCCAGTCCGACGTGCTGCCAGGTCTTGCCGGCATCGGTGGACTTCCACATGCCGTTGCCGAGGCTGCCGCCGATGGGATCTCCAGCGCCCGCATAAACAATGTTGGGATTCGAGGGAGCGACCGCGACGGAGCCGACACTGTCGACACTCGTCACTTCATCGAAAATGGGAAACCAGGTGATGCCGGCGCTGGTGGTTTTCCAGATGCCGCCCTGCGGCGTGGCGGCGTAGAACACTCCGGGCTGGCCGATCACGCCGCTGACCGAAGAAATGCGGCCGCCGTGGAACGGCCCGACGTCGCGCCACTTGAGGCCGGCATAGAAATCCGGTTTGACCTGGGCCGCCGCGCCCAACGTGAATGTCAGGACGCTCCCGAAAACCGCCGCCCAACGCGCAATCTGAAAAGTTCGCATCACGATATAGATACCCCTTCGCAGTAATCTTCACCGCACGCGAGAAAAGTATATAGATACAACTTTCTGTTTGGCTTAACTTTACGAATGTTTTCAAAGTGGTAGCTGTAACGTCGATGAATCGGGGTGCGATACGATTGCGAGGTTGGTGTTTAGAATCTGGAGCGGGGTACGGGAGTTGAACTGGTAACAGTCTCCGCCTCCACCGAAATTAAACGACTTAGCGCAACGCGCGGGTGGCATCCGCAGACGCTAGGGACAGAAAATACCGAATTTCGCAGTCTGAAAGAACAGGATTGGACTGCAGTGGACTGTGACACGCTGGCTGCCGATTCAGGCCGCCCTTCGTTCCGCTTTGGTATGACTTACCGACCGTTCGGTGATTGATCGGTGATCATCTTTAATGGCCAGCGGCGCTTAGACGTTCGCACATTCGTCGTCCAAGGTGACACCGACCGTTATTGCTCCACTCGCCGCGTGTTCTGGAGACCGGGACGCCCCACAGGCAGAGCGCCCCGGCCGTTGGTCAGTACGCGGCGATGCCGTTGATGCCGGCGGACGCCGGCAGTCCACCCTGCTGCCCAAGACTCACCAGGCTTCCGCCGTCCTGAACGGCGAACATGCCAATCGCCCC
>JBOGLI010000114.1:0-3833 GCA_050746165.1 Terriglobales bacterium
CTTCATGTACGTGCTGCCGAAATTGTTCGCGACCTATTGCAGCAAATACCCCACCGTGCAGGTAACGGTGTACCGCAATTTCAGTTACAAGATCATTGAAAAGCTGGAGAGCGGCGCGCTCGACGCGGGCATCGTGACGTTGCCGGTGAAGTCGCCAAACCTGAAAGCGCACACGATTTTTCGCGACCGCCTGATGCTGATGGTCTCGGCGGAAAATCCGCTGGCGGGGCGAAAATCCGTCACCGCCGAAGATGTCGCCGGGCAGCCGCTCATCCTTCCGACGCGCGGTTACACGCGCCGGCTGATGGAAAAGCTGTTGCATCCGCATGCCTCGAAACTGCAAATCCGGATGGAGCTGGCCAGCGTGGGAGTCATCAAGAGTTTCGTCGCCGCGAATATCGGCGTGACTCTGCTCAGCGAAAGCTTCGCGCGCGACGAAGTCCGCGCCGGGCGCGTGAAGCTCATTCCGCTGCGCGATGCCGAGCTGTGGCGCGAGCTCGGATTGGTGTACCGGACGAACCGCGTGCATACGCGCGCCGTGTCGTCATTTATCTCCACCGTTCGCGAGGTAGCGAACGATCTTCGTTCCGGCCCTGCAGCGCCAAGCGCGCGCTGAGAGTGCGGCCCGCCGCGGGATAAGCCCGGTTAATCGCGCCGATAAAAATTTTGAATTTCTCATCCGGCGCGCTTCCGCCTAAAAGAACTACAGCCATCGCCGCGTCGCCCTTCACGTTCATTGGGGTAAGTCATGCGTCTAGCTGTGCCGAAACCGGCCATCGGGTTCGCCCTTTTCCTGGCGAGCGCCACTGCGTTTGCCCAGACCACCGTCGCTTCGCAAGCGGACCGCATCGTCAAGCTCGAGCAACAGGTCGCCGACGCGAAAGGCTCCGCCGACAATGCCTGGATGCTGATGTGCGCCGCGCTTGTCCTGATGATGACCGGCCCAGGTCTCGCGCTGTTCTACGGCGGCCTCGTACGAAAGAAGAACGTCCTCTCCACGATGATGCAGAGCTTCGCCATGATGGCGATCGTCACCGTGCTGTGGGCGATCGTCGGCTATAGCCTGGCGTTCGCGCCCGGCAATGGCTTCATCGGCGGACTGCAGCACGTTTTCCTGCGAGGCGTCGGGGCGCAGCCGGATCCCGACTATGCGGCGACCATCCCGCAGCAGACGTTCATGATTTACCAGTTGATGTTCGCCATCATCACGCCTGCGCTGATCTCGGGTGCATTCGCCGAACGCATGAAATTCAGCGCCATGGCGCTGTTCATGTCGCTGTGGTCGCTGTTTGTGTATGCGCCGATGGCGCACATGGTGTGGGGGAAGGGCGGAATTCTCAACGCGTCGCTCGGTGGAAGGTTCCCAACACTGGATTTTGCCGGGGGCACGGTGGTCCACATTACGTCGGGCGTCTCGGCGCTGGTATGCGCGCAGTACCTGGGCCGGCGCATCGGGTATCCGAAAGACATGTTGCCGCCACACAGCGTTGTCTTGAGTTTTATCGGAGCGTGTTTGCTGTGGGTGGGATGGTTCGGCTTCAACGCCGGGAGCGCTCTTTCTTCGGGAAGTTTAGCGACGAGCGCCTTCGTGGCGACGCATTTCGCGGCGGCGACGGCGGCGCTGGGCTGGGGCGCGGCTGAGTGGATACGCAACGGCAAGCCGAGCGCCCTGGGCGCGATCTCGGGCGCGGTCGCGGGATTGGTGGCGATCACTCCTGCCTCGGGATTCGTTGGACCAATGGCGGCCTTGCTCATCGGCCTCATTGCGGGCGTCGGTTGCTATTTCATGGTGGTGAAGGTGAAGGCGCTCTTCGGGTACGACGATTCACTCGATGCCTTTGGCGTTCATGGCGCGGGTGGCACCATTGGCGCCGTGCTTACCGGGATATTTGCCTCCAGCGCCATTAACCCGATCCTGCATGACGGCGGTGGAAACGCGCTATCGCTGGGAATGATCGAAGGCAATTTTCATCAGATGCTGAATCAACTCGTGGGTATCGGGATTGCTTGGGTCCTGGCCATTGTGGGGACGCTGGTGATCCTCAAGTTCGTGGACATGGTGATCGGTCTGCGCGTTCCCGCCGAACACGAGGTCCAAGGCCTCGACCTCACGCAGCATGGCGAAGAAGGGTACTACTGGGAGGCATCCGCGCTCTAAGCAGGAATCGTTATGACGAAACTAGAAGCCGTAATTCAACCATCGAAGCTCGATGCCGTGAAGGATGCGCTGGTGGAGATCGGTGTGGAGGGCATGACCGTGCTTGAAGTGCGCGGGCACGGCCGCCAGAAAGGACACACCGAGGTGTATCGCGGACGGGAATACAGCGTGGACCTTCTGCCCAAAGTGAAAATCGAGATCGTCCTCGACGACAACATGGTGGATAAGGCGGTGGAGGTCATCGTCGAGCATGCGCGCAGCGGCAAGATCGGGGACGGAAAGATTTTCCTGTCGCGCGTCGACGAAGCCATCCGCATTCGCAACGAGGACCGCGGCGTCATGGCGCTGTAACTGTCAACGATATGGGAAAGCCGCTCAGCCTGCGTGCGCTCTATTCCCGCGAATCGGCCCGCATCCGCAAAGAATTCGACCAGACTACCGATGGGTTTACCGCGGCGAGTCAGCGCTCCGCATTGGTGGACAAGGTCGCTCTTCGGCTCTGGCAGGAGACGATCGCCGGGGATGCCGTCGTGGAGCGGGGCATCTGCCTCGCCGCGCGCGGAGGCTACGGGCGCGGACTCCTGCTGCCGCATTCGGATCTCGACCTGCTCTTCCTTTCCGATGACCCGGGGCTGCTGAATCGCGCGAAAGATGCGATCGGCCGGATGTGCCAGCAGATGTGGGACCTCGGGCTGCGCGTAGCGCCGACCGCGCGCACGCTGGCCGGATGCGCTGAGTTCGACAGCAACAACCTGGAGCTCACGCTATCGTTACTGGAGTGCCGCCACCTCGCAGGCGACGACCAACTCTTTCGGCAGCTTTACGACGAGACCATTCCCAAGGTTGTGCGGCGCAGTTGGGACGAACTCGTGGAAACACTGGTGGAGTTGACTCGCCGGCGGCACGCCAAGTACGCAAACACCGTTTTTCATCTCGAGCCGAATGTGAAGGAGTGTCCGGGCGGTTTGCGAGACGCGAATATCGCGGGTTGGCTCGCGACCCTGGTTTCTGTGAAGAAAGGCGGCAGCTTGCGGCCTGACGCCGCGGTTCGTAATGACCGGCAGGCGGCAGTCGCGTTCTTGATCTCCACCCGCTGCTTCCTCCATTATCTATACGAACGCGATGACAACGTCCTGAGGTGGGAGGCGCAGGATGCCGCTGCGGTCAAAGGTATTGGAGTCGGCGGGCATCCGTTTGACAGCACGGCGGAATGGACGCGCCATTTTTTTCGTCACGCGCGTCCGATCAACCGGTGGACGAACCAGCTTCTCGACGAAGTTGCGGCCGAGCGCTCGTCCCTGTACCGGCAATTCCTGAGCTGGCGATCTCGGGTGTCGAACCGCGACTTCGCAGTGACTGGAGGCCGGGTGTACCTGCAGGAATCCAGCGGGGCGGCCGATCCCGACCTTCTCCTCCGCTTGTTCGAGTTCCTCGCGCATCACGGATTCAAACTCGCTGCCGACACGCAAAGCCGCATCGAGAAGGCGCTCCCAGCATTGAGTTTTCCCACTGGCTCGGAACTCTGGTCGCACTTGCGCGGAATCCTGACCTCGCAACATGCGGCTGACGCGTTGCGTGACATGCACGCCGTCGGCATCCTTGATGCGATCATCCCCGAGTTCCGTCTCATCGATTCGCTCATCATCCGCGACTTCTATCATCGCTACACGGTGGA
>JBOGLI010000115.1:0-4741 GCA_050746165.1 Terriglobales bacterium
GCACAAACGTGAAAACCGCGTACGTTACGGCGCGCATCGGTGGCCAGCGCGGCCCCGGCGGCGAAGTGCCCGCCACCGAAGATGCCGACGTACCGCTCATCTGGCGCACCACCGACGGCGGCAAAACCTGGACGCGCATCGTCAACGGCCTCCCCATCGACGAGCGCACGGGAAGCTGGGTGAACACCCTGGCCGCTGATCCCAAGCAGCCGGGCCTGCTCTTCGCCGGCACTGAGACCACCGTGTACGTCAGCTTCGATAACGGCGATCACTGGCAGTCGCTGCGCCAGAACCTGCCGAGTACCTCGATTCGTGACATGGTCATTCACACCGACACCCACCTGAATGACCTGGTCATTGCCACCTACGGACGCGGCTTCTGGGTTCTCGACGACATCGCGCCGCTGCGCGAGATCGCCGCCAACGCGAACGCCATCAGCTCGGCGCCCGCGTATCTCTTCCCGCCCGCGGAGGCCATTCGCGCCCGCATCAACAGCAACTGGGACCAGCCTTTCTCCGTCGAAGTTCCGCATGCGCCCAATCCGGCGTACGGCGCAATTGTGGATTACTACCTGGGCCAGCGGCCGAACGCGCCCATCCAGCTCCAGGTCTTCGACGCCCAAAATAACCTGGTGCGCACGATCACCAGCACCTTGCCGCCGCCCGTCGAGGGACAGGCTTATCCGCGTTACTGGCTGGCCTCGCCCGAGTCGCTCGCCCTCAATACGAACGTGGGCATGAACCGTGTGAACTGGGACCTGCAGTACGACGATCCACCCGCCTTCCGGCACGATCTCGAAAACCAGATGAACGAGGTGGAAGGCATGACGACTGCCGGCCCGCATGGCCCGCAGGTCATTCCGGGGGTGTACACGCTTAAGCTCACGGTGGACGGGCACGTTTACACGCGCCAGGTCACGGTCGTGAACGACCCGCGCGTCGGCCAGAGCCCGGCCCTTCTGCAAGCCCTGCGTGCTCAGAACCAGCTCACGATGCTTGCCTACCACGGCATGAAGGACAGCTATCAAGCGCACGACGAAGTGGCTGCCGTCGAAACGCAGCTCGCCTCGCTCATGCGGACCAGCCTGCCCGCAGATGTTGCCACGCAGGCCAAGACGCTCGATGCCAGCCTGAAAAAGATTGGCGGTGAGATGCCGGCCGAAGGTGCCGGCGGCTTTTTCCGGCGTACTCCTCCCGAGCCTAACGCGATGAAATCGTTCCTCACCCTCAACGACGACTACAACACGATCGTCAGCATGGTGCAGGTGGGTCTTGACATGGCGCCCACTCCCGCCCAGATCGCCACTTGGGAGAGCGATTGCCGGAACTACAACCGAACTGTAGACGCATGGAGCGCGGCGAGGAAACAGATCGCCGACTTCAACGCCGTGCTTGCCAAAGACCACCTGCAGGAGCTGAACGTCGGACCGAGCAAGGTGGGCGATCCCACGTGTACCTTCAACGCCGCCACAACGCCTGCCAAATCAAAGCGGCGTTAGACCGGGTTGAAAGCGGCTCTACACGCGCGGCATCCGCCAGTTACGAAAACGGATGTCGCGCGACATCGAAGGCCAGCTTCTCGAATTCCACGATCACGTCACGCGTGCCGGAGCGCGTCTTCCACCAGGCATTCGGATCCAATCCGGAATACCGGCTCGGGTAAATCGACAGCGCGACCGTGTGCCCCTTCATGCCGCGTCGCAAGATCCTGCGCATGCGGCGCGAATGATCGGGATTCACGACCACGAGGACGGACCGAACCTGATTGCGCTCGCACCACGCGGGCAGGACCTCGCCCTCGCTTTCGCTGCCGGTGACGGGAGTTGGAATCATTACGACGTCACGGATTCCCAGCTCGGACAGTTCGTCGGAAGAAACCGATTCACGGTGGCGATAAGTTACGCCGCGCCGCTGGAATTCGCGGCTAGGCTCATCCGGCACTTCGGAGAAAACGGCAACGCGGGTCGCGACTCCGCGATGGACCAGGTCCGCCGCATCCAGCGCGCCGGACTTGTACACGTCCACGGTCAGAACAATCGCGTCGGCGGACGTGACCGGCTGCTCTGGGATGACGAGCGCGCGGCCGGGAAGGCGAAGGCAAAAGGTCCGGACGCCGGGGATAAAAACCAGCAGCGCCAGGCCGGTAAGAACGGCAAGCAAATAATAGCGGCGGCGAGAGAAGGACACTCGCCGAATTCTACTCGACACCAGTTGCGCGCCAAAATGGCCTCATGACGGACAAGCTTCGCCCCCGCCGTGGGGATCGGCTCCCCATCGTCAGCAACGGAACAGGCGGGCAGCGTCTATGCGGAGTTGCTCTTTGTCTTCGTTCGCGAGCTGTCCTGCAGTTGCGCGTACTGGGAGGTCGCGATCGAGGCAAGGAATAAAAACGCGGCGAAGAAGAGCACGCCGCGCGAGCTCGCCGGGAACAGCGGGCGGTAGATCCTGCCGGTAAATAGTACCGCGCGGTACAGCAGCGAGATCGCTGCGAAGATCCAGGCCGAAACGTAGGTCAAGCGCGCGACAGAATAGAGGTTCATGCTAAAACCTCCTGAACAGAACTTTAGAGTTAGGAACGATCGTGCGGCAGTCTATCACCACTCTGGATGCCGAAGGCAGAAAGATATGAAGCAAGCGTGGTGAGACGCCGGCGCGTGACTTGGCGGGCAGGCACGCGCGCCGGCGTCCATCGTGCTCCGGCCTATTTCTCCGGAAGCGGGCTCTTGCTCGGCGCCAGGATGTCGTCGAGCCGATCAGGCGTGCCCTAGACGCGCTGCAGAGTCGGGATGCGCAGGCCGTCGAAATAGGACAACGACACGCTGCTGTACTGGTCGTCGCGGCGCAACTGCAGTTGCAAGGGCTGCTTATTGTGCTCGGCATCGAGAATTGCATCGCGCAACACCTGCGGTGTGAATGACTTCCCGTTTACTGCGACTAGTTGCATGTCGGGCGTAATGCCCGCCTTGAACGCCGGACCCGCCCAATTAACGTTGCTGATGGCGCCGTTCGGACGCTCACCGGCTGCGGCCGCGCCGCGACCGCCGCCAAACGAAATTCCGATCGACGTCGAGAAGTCGCCCGATCCGCGCGCCTGCTGGCCTCGCTTCATCCATGCTGGTTCGGTGTCGCCGTACACCAGCTTGTAGCCGCCACGCGTAATCCCGTCTTCCGGCACCTGCGGGTGCAAGTCGTAAACGCGCTCGCGGAGGAACGTCGCCCAGTCGTAAGGAACAACGCTGTTCAGGATTTTGACGATGTCGTCCAGGTCATAGGTGTAGGTGACGAAGCTGCCGTTGTACGGCCCGAGAAAGGCCTTGGCGAAATAGTCGAGCGATTTCTGGCCGTTGGTCTTTTCGCGAATCAATGTGTCGGCATCGAGCCAGATCAGCTCGCCCTCGGTGTAGTAGTCCTCGGGAAGCTGCCAGCTCACCCAGGTGACCGGGCGCCGCTG
Organism: Terriglobales bacterium; assembly: GCA_050746165.1. GTDB lineage: Bacteria > Acidobacteriota > Terriglobia > Terriglobales > Acidobacteriaceae > DAISJI01. The sequence continues at coordinate 3,452 of JBOGLI010000115.1, forward strand.
CGACACAGTCGGCTGATTCGTCGTATCGACAAGCGGCCGCCAATCGCGGCCGGGGCTGACCTCGAAACCGGCGGCAGTGCGGGCGAGAATGTCGCGCGTCTGCTCGGCGGTGCGCAGGCCGGAGCGCGCCGCGAGCACCGTTCCCCAGTACTGCGTCATGCCTTCATAAACCCAGAGCAGGTCGTCGCGCATCGGGACGTTGAAGTTCGGCGTCCACAGGTCGGCGGGACGGCGGAATTTCCCGTTCCACGAGTGCGTGTATTCGTGCGAGAGCAGGTCGCGGCTGAAGACGTTGCCGTTCCAATCGGTGAAGTAATTGGCGCGCGTGCCGTCCTCGCTCGATTGGTGGTGCTCCAGGCCTTTTCCGCCGACCACGTCGCTGAGCGAGAACAGGAAATCGTAGTGGTTGTAATGGTGCGAGCCGTAGAGCTTATCGGCCTCGATCGCGAGGTTCTTATGTTTCTGCAACTCGTCCGGCGTGATCTCCAGGTCCTTGTCTTCGTCGGCGAAGATGTCCATGTAGACCTTGTCGGTCGGCGTGGGCGACAGGTCCACTCGCTTGTAATGCAGCCCGGCGTAAAGCTGGGAATCGAGCAGCGTGTTCAGCGTCGTCTGCTGGAAAGTGACGGTGGAGCCCTGGTCGGAGGCGGTTTCGAGCGCGGTCGCGTACTTCCATCCCTGCGGCAGCTTGATGGAAACGTCGAGCGGAATGTCGCGCGAGAAGTAACCTGCCGGATACATCACCACTTCGTTCCACGGCAGGTCCAGGATGGCATCGGACATCTCGATGCGGCCCTGGTCCGGCTTCACCGCAGAGAGGTAATCGAAATCAAGCTCCACTGTTTTCGCGCCCGCCGACAAGGGAACATGGAAGGCGTACACGTTGACCCGATCGCGTACCCACTGCACACGGCGGCCGTCTACCTGCGTTACGATGCCGCCGAGCGACGAAATCGGACCGGTCGGCGAGTGGTTGCCGGGAATCCATTGCGGATAGAGAAGAATGAGCTCCTTCGCGCCGCTTTCAACCGGAATGCGCTCATGCACATGCTCAACCCGGTCGGTGACATTGACTTCGACGTTGAGCTGCACGGGCCCCACGTAGGGCTTATCGACGGGCGCGGGCACCGCCGGCGGGTACGGGACCGGCTCCGGTTTGGGCGGGGCAGCGGCGTTCTGCGCCAAAAGCGGCACGGTCGCGAACAGCAGGATAGCAACGGCAATCGTTCGGAGGATCGGCCGGAATTGTATCGTGTCAGGACAGATCTTCATGGCCCAACAGTGTACGCT
>JBOGLI010000116.1:0-3848 GCA_050746165.1 Terriglobales bacterium
GGATACAGGTTTCGCGAAATCCTCTAACTGCACGTAACCTGCAACTGCGGCGGCGGGAAACTGAGTGTCTTGTCGTTGCCCTCCACCCACACCAGCGCTTTCTGTACGCGCCCATTGACGGTGACCACCACGATCACTCCGCTTCCGCCGCTGGGCTTGGCAGCGCAGTCCACGTGATGGCTGTTGACCAGCCCCCACTCGCCGCCAGGTCCCCAATCGGAGTAGAAATCGGCAAACGGATAGCGGGAATACTGTTGCGGGTGCTGCTGCCAGCTCGGATCGTTCATCCAGACGCCGTACGCCGCCTTGTAGTCCTTCGCCTGCAGCGCGTTGAAGAACCGATCGACCTCATGCTCCTGCGGCCAGTACCGGAACCACCATGCCAGTACTGCGGCCAGCACAATCACGCAGGCAATTACGACGAGGATGACTTTCCGTTTCCGCTCGCGCGCGGGATTGTAATCGGGGGCGGTAAAGATCGTGCTCGGCATATCGGCCGCTTCCATGATAACGCTGACACCGGAACTGTGCAGGGAGTTCCGGCGCCGTGCTCACGAAAGAGCCATTTGCCCGTCGAACCGGAGTTTGGAGGCATTGTGGTCAAGTTCATTGTCGCTGCGTTGTTCATCCTCGGTGCCATGGCTTTGGCGCAAGATTCGCGGCCAGCCCAGAGCGCTGCCCTTCAAAAGGAGCTCATCGAAATCGAGCAGCGGGTGGCAGAAGCGAATAACACCTGCGATTACGGCTACTTCCGCCGCATCGAAGCGAACGAATTCATCTTCACCGACTCGCGAGGAGGAGTCACCACGCGCGAGCAAGACCTTGCCGGAGAGAAAGACTGCAAGCCCCATAACGACTCGCACGATTTCGATGACGTACGCGTACTTCCGTTTTCCGGCGGTGCGGTCCTGAACGCGCGCCACACCGTTTCGGGCGAGCGCAACGGAAAACCGTTTCGCGTGCAGATGCGGTTTACTGACGTGTTCGTCTGGCGCGACGGGCGCTGGCAGATGATTGCCGGGCACAGTTCGCGCATCCCGGCGAATCCGTAATTACAGGTTTCTCTTGAACAGGGGCGTCGCGATCAGGAAGCAGACCGTCGCGAAGATGGTCAGGTACAACAAATCCTGCCAGACGGCGGCGATGCCCGCTTCCTTCAGCAGCAGCGCCTTGAAGCCGTGCACCGCGTACGAAAACGGGTCGACGATCGCGATCGATTGCAGCCACTTGGGGAACGCGCGGATCGGGTAAATCGCGCCGCTGGGGAAGAACAGCAGCGTGTTGAGCACTCCGAAAATGGCGCGCGGCACCAATGGGTCCTCGACGCGCACCATCAGCAGGAACATCATCGTGTTGAAGGCGAGCGAGGTGGCCACGATCATCAGGATCAGCCATCCGGCGGTGATCGGGTGGAAGGCTCCGCTCACGCCCGCCAGTAGCGAGCCAATCACCGTAATAACGACTCCCGACACCACCGCCTTGATCGCTCCCGCCACGATCAGGCCCATCACCAGTTCCGATTTCGTGATCGGCGTAACCAGGTATCCCTCGTGGATACCGCGCGCCTTGTCGTCGATGTACAGCATCCCGCCGCCGATCATCACGCTGACAAACATCGCCAGCGCGATCGATCCCGGCAGCAGGTACTTCATGTACTCGATGTACGGGTAGAGCTCCACGATCTCCAGCGCGATCTGCTGCACCATGCGTGGCTCGACCGTAGGCTGGTTCAGCGCCTGCACCAGTTCACCGAGCTTGCTTTCAATCGACGAGCTCATGAACTGGTCGCTGTTGTCGACCACGAGGCCAAGCTGCGGCCGCTCGCCCTCGTACACGCGCCGCGAAAACTGCGGCGGAATCACCACCACGCCTTCCAGCTTGCCGTTGCGCAGGTCGGTCGTCGCCTGTTTTTCGTTGTCGTAATAAACCGGCACGAACGTCCGCACGTTGGCCTGAACGGCGTCGAACGCCTCGTGGATGCGCAGCGCCTGCGGCCCATGGTCTTCATCCACGATGGCCACGCGCGCGTCGCGAATCTTGCCGCCGAACGCGTTGCACAGCACGACGAGTTGCACCAGCGGGAAGATGGTCGCAACCATCATCAGGGCAGGGGAGCGCAGGAACTTCCTCAACTCCCGTTCGACAATGGCAAACATTCGATTCATGTGAAATTTAAAATTTGTAATTTGTAAAGTAAGCGGCGCGGCTATCCTGGCTGTCTTACTTTTCAAATTACAAATTACCCAATTACCAATTTCTCAATATCCAGGTCTCGTCGGCATCACGAAGTCGTGCGCCTTCACCAGGTCATCACGCAACTGCCGTCCCGTGTAGTGCACGAAGACGTCGTCCAACGTCGTGCTCTGCGCCGATAGCGTCTTGATCTCCACCTCGGCGCTCAGCGAGGCCTCGACCAACGCCGTCACCGTGCTCGCCGCGTCGGACAAAATCCGGTACATCCCCGCGCCCTCGTGGTGCACCGATTCCACTCCCGGCAGCGCGTTCAGCGAGTTGTCCCAGTGATCCGGCGGATTCACAAACTGCACTTCGATCACGTTCGAACCGGGCACGGTCGCCTTCAGCTTCATCGGCGTGTCCAGCGCAACCAGGTGACCGTGATCGACGATGGCAATGCGGTCGCACAGTCGATCGGCCTCGTCCATGTAGTGCGTCGTGATCAGCACCGTCAGCGCGCGCCGTTCCTTGATCTTGCCCAGCATCTCCCACACCGCCACGCGTGACACCGGGTCTAGTCCCGTCGTTGGCTCATCAAGAAAAAAGATTTTCGGTGAGTGCACCAGCCCGCGCGCGATTTCCAGCCGCCGTCGCATGCCGCCCGAGAGCGTCTTGGTCTGCGCGTTGCGCCACTTCGTTAATTCCACCGTCTCCAGCAACTCGTCGATGGACTGCTTGCGCTGCGCTGCCGGAACGCCGTACAGCTTGGCGTAGATATTAAGGTTCTCTTCGAGCGTCAGGTCGGGGTCGCTGGTCATCGCCTGCGGAATCACGCCCATCGTGCGCCGCGCCGCGTCCGGCTCTTTGGAGACGTCGTGGCCCGCGATCAGCGCCCGCCCTGCGGTGATCGGCAGCAGCGTGGTCATCATGCGGATCAGCGTGCTCTTGCCCGCTCCGTTCGGCCCTAAAAGACCGAAAATCTCTCCCTCGGCGACGGAAAAAGAAACGTCGTCCACGGCCGTGAAGTCGCCGTACTTCTTGGTAATGTGATCCACCATGATGGCCGGCTGCGCGGATTGTGTGGCGCCGCTCATGATCCGTTCAGCTTGCTCCACGGCACCAGCACTTCGGCCGTCATCCCGGTGGCGTATTTCATTCCCTGGTTGTCGATCAGGAATTTCAACGCCACCGTCCGGATGTCGCGTTTCTGCCGGCTGACGTCGCGCTGCGTCGCGAAATCACCTTCCGTGTTCTTGAAGATCAATTTGCCCGGCACAGTCGATCCGTCGGGCATGCGGATCTGCAGCATGTCGCCCAGTTGCAGCTTGGGCGCGTAGGTTTCCGGGACATCGGCTCGCACCCAGGTATCGCTCAGTTGCACGATGGTGACGATCGGCGTCCCGGCATTGACTACCTCGCCCTGACGCGCCGCGCGCATGCTGACTACTCCGCTCACCGGCGCGCGCACCTCGGTGTAGGCCAGGCGCGCTTCGGCTTCCGCCAGTTGCGCCTGCGCCGCTTCCATCTGTGCCGCGGTCGAGCGCACCGTGCTCTGCGCCGTGCTCGCCTGATGCATTCGCGCCTTCGCCGCCTCCAGGTTCGACTCCGCCGCGCGTACCTGGTCCTGCAGCGCCTTCACTGCTGCCTGCGCCGCTTCCAGCCCCGCCACCGCC
>JBOGLI010000117.1:0-2868 GCA_050746165.1 Terriglobales bacterium
ATCGCGTGTTGTGAGTCAACAAGAAATCGTCGGTGACGTACAGGCGATCCTTATGCTCGACGGCTATACACTGAGTTAGCTTTCTCCCGACGCTCTCGACAGACGTGACGTATCTAATTGGCAGCCACTTTTTACGCCGTCGAACTCTCGCCGCCTTTCGCGGCAAGGAGAACGGGTTGAATGAGAGCAGTTGGACGAGGACAATAAACGCATCGCGTCTCTGGGTCTTAACTTTTCTGATAGTTGCGATCCCGCCGAGTGATTGGACGAGGAATTGAACATCGTCGGCCAGGCATTCTGAACTCGTTGCGAATCGTTGCATTGTCCCGTCTGCGTGCACGGTTCCGTCAGTGTCCATCAGGCCGCGAAGCAGCGCGAGCCTGACATCAACAGAGTTGAATAAGTATTGGACCGGGACATGCTTCTCGTATGAGCGCTCGCCTAACAGGTCGTAGCTCCCAAGCGCGTGGAGCAATTGATTTGAACCGGGACCTCTTCCGCCTTTGGCGCCAGTGGTCGTGACGCTGTAATCGCAGCTTGTGGGCGTCGTGCGTCGCACGCTCAGTCCGGGAGGCAGCTTCGCCGTCAGCTCATCTAACATCCATTGATCGGTGGTCGAAAAGACGATGCTCGTCTTCCGGATACAGCCATCGCCGATCAGTGCTCCCATCAGCCATGGATCAACCAGGACGCGCTGAGCCTCAAACTGCACCGCCTGGACAAGAGGGATTGAATGATTCTTCTCGTTTCGCGTGGGCGGTGTCAGCGTGGCCGCGATTTGCGCCGTCGTCTTTACGGAACCATTCCGGCCCTTGCGATAGCGGCGCTCATTGTTGCGTTCGTACGTCGTCTGGGTTAACCACAGGTGATCCGCCGTGGCTTCCGTGCTGGACCCATCACTGAACGTGACGCGGAATATCTCTTGCTCCCCTTGTGGATAGACGCCGATGACTCTTGTTGCTGTGCCGTCACAAGCGACAACGGACTCGCCAACTCGAATGTCACGCATGCGCATCCAGCCGGTCGGAGTAAGAATCTTTGCATCCAACGGCTGCGCCTTCGCCTGCGACACGTCCATCACTTCGAGATAGGCCGCGTACGCCAGCAGTTCGATGTACTCATTCGGCGATGGTGTAGCCGTCGCGACGAACTTGTAGCGCATCCCGTCATAGAGCCGCATGAATTCGCGGAATGTCTTCGTGCTGCCAAAGCCGCGGAGGATGGCTGCTTCGTCGAGTGTCGACCCGTCGAACTTCGTTGGATCGACTTTGCCGTCGCGAACCGATTCGTAGTTCGTGATGTAGACGCCAGGCGCGTCTGCTTCCTCTGTGCGGCGGATGAATGTCAGCGACACGCCAAACTGGCGTACGATTTCCCCGTGGTCGAGGCCGAGTTCTCCCGCCCGCTCACGATACTTATCGGTATCGAGCATGGCGTCGCGACGGAACTCCTGGCGAACGCCGAGCGGCGCCGTGATCAAGAACCGTCCCGCGGTACGCTTCTGGATGACTCGCGCCAGTTCCAACTGCATGGCCGTCTTACCCAATCCGAAGCTGGCGAAGATCGCCGCGCGGCCGAGGCGCGCCGCCCAGCACACGATGTCGACCTGATGCGGCTTGAGCAGTGTATTAAGTTCGCGAGGATCCACGTCGAAGCCGCAGCCATGGTTGAGGTTCACCTTCGCGCGGAGGAAAGCTTCGTAGTCCGAGTTGTCGACGACCCTAGCCACGGAATGTCCTTACGCTCAGTGCAACAGCAATGGGTCGTACCCAAATCGGCTGCGCCGAAAGTTGAAATGATTCTCCGGACCAGGCGAGCAGAAGCGTTTGGCCCATTACATCGGCGATTGCCCGCGCTGCCTGCGGAGGGACCGCGTTGCCAATACGCTCACGCTTGGCACTGTCGGAGTTGCCGTCGAGATCGAACATCTCGTCGGGATCGACCAGGCTCTGTAGCGCCGCGAGTTCCAGCGTCGTAAACGGCCGATGCCAGGTGCCGTCCAATGCGCGAATCACCGCCAACAGCTTCTGCGCTCCTTCTGGCAATCGAGGATCAGCCACGTTGAACCGTCCGCTGTCGTGTCCCGCCGCAGCAGAAACTGCGCCGCACGGCTCCGTCCACGGCACTACGCCGTAGTGCCCGGCAGTGAGATAGTCGTCGCCCTTCGCCCGTTGAAATCCAGGGCGAGGATCAGCAACCGCGTATGCGCCTTGATCGTCGCTGCTGATCACGGTGCCTGCGTTCTTATCCCATGGGGTGACCATGTACTTCGAGAACATCGGCCCGGCCGGCGGACGCGGGTCCGCAACTCCGAACGCGCCATGGCCAGTTGTCGATTGCGCAATGACCGTGTTTGCCGGCTGGTCGTACGGAACGATCAGGTAGTTGCCTTTGCCGGTGAAACCGGTCAGACAGCGTGGATCCGCAACCGCGAAACTACCTTTGTGCGGGCGAGCATCAGCGGTGACCGTTCCACTCGCCTCATCCCATGCCGTGACCCCGAGGAAATCGTTACGGCAATGTGCCGGCACGATCAGGTAGTCGGCAAGCTTCCCATCCAACACGCGCAATTTGTTCAGCGATCGCCAATCGCTGCCCGCCTCGACTAACGCCAGCCGCACCCATGTCTTCCATTGCAGGTTTGGAACGGCGTGCATCGGGCCGCCCGCGCTGTCCCCTGGCAGCGGCATGCGCCCGAGGATGTCGCCCACGGCGCGCAACGGCCGCTTTGGCGGCTCGTACAGGAACGGCGCCACCTTGCCCGTATGCCGCGCCACCATCAGAAAGCGTTTTCGCGACTGTGCCAGCCCGCCGATCTCGCCGCAGTCGTGCGTGGTCTCGGCGAAGGCGTAGCCGTATGCCTGGTAC
>JBOGLI010000118.1:0-3255 GCA_050746165.1 Terriglobales bacterium
AAGCTGAACACCGCAAATCTAAGCACGCAGAACAATCCGCCCAGGAGCGGCCACGGCGGAGGCATCCAGGCCTGCAGCATCCAGCAAACGGCGGCGCACATCAGGCCGACGCTCAGCCACACGCCCCACCAGGGCTGACGGGTGATGATCTGCGCGGCGGCCATGAACGCGGCCTGTGCCGGCGGATACATCGACTGGTACGTCGGCTGCACATTGATGTGATAACTCTCGAAGAAGACGCCCATCGGGTGCGGTGGGTTCGTCAGCCGTCCAGAGGCAAAGGTGTCGGACTGCAACAGGTAGCTGAACTCGTCATGCACGTAGGGCGCGGGAATGGGCAACCAAGGGAGCAGCGCCGCGCGCAGTCCGAGAGCCAAGACTCCGACCAACAGTACCGACGCGACCGGCCGACGCGCTATACGGCGGAGTACCCGCTCGGCGGCGTTGAACGGCTGCGGACAAAACAACAGCAGGGCGGCGAAGAGGAGTACGATCGCCCAGAAAACAATCTCCGCCGGAAACGGGTTCGTCATCCACTTCCACGGATAGGTTCCGTCGGAGCGAGCGAAGGTGTCGAGGAGTTCAAGCATTACAGAAATCGGAGCCGGGCTGGTTGAATTCCAGCATCCTATCGCATGGCCTTAGCCCGTGGTATAGGTCGTTCCCCGTAGAAGCGGCCCGGGCCGCAAAGATTCGGGCGCAAGTTTTCGTGTCTGGGCGGGTTCTAGTAGTGTCGGCAATTCGCGCCCGCAGGTTGCCGGGCCGGATTTCCTGCTAAAATCTAGAATAACGACTCTTGTCCGAATCGCTTAGAAGGGTATTGAATGCGACGTATTCTTGTTTTTGTCGTCTTGGCGCTGACCATCGCCGGGCTGGCCGGTTGCACCCGTAAGAAAGTCAAAAACCCGCTCGCTAATCTCGGCTCCAAGCAGCCAGACAAGGTGCTGTTCGACAACGCGATGGGCTTCATGAAGAAGGGCCGCTGGGACCAGTCGCGCCTTTTGTTGCAGACGCTCATCAACACCTACCCGGATTCGGAGTACATCGCGCGCGCCAAGCTGGGCGTCGCCGATAGCTGGTACAACGAGGGCGGCACGGCCGCGATGACGCAGGCGGAAAACGAGTACCGCGACTTCATCACCTTCTTTCCGAACATGACCGAAGCGTCGGAAGCGCAGATGAAGATCGCCAACATCCATTTCCGCGAGATGGAAAAGTCCGATCGCGACTTTACCCACGCCAAGCGCGCCGAGGAAGAGTACCGGACGATGTTGACCCAGTATCCGGACAGCCCGCTGGTACCGCAGGCGAAGGAACGGTTGCTCCAGGTGCAGGAAGTGCTCGCCGAGCGCGAATTCCTGATCGGGCGTTTCTATTACATGCGCGGCTCCTATCCGGCGTCCGAAGCGCGGTTGGAAACGCTGGTGAACACGTATCCGCTGTACAGCGGTTCCGATGAAGCGCTGATGATGCTGGCCGACTGCTATGAGAAGCAGGCGGACAATATCCGCAGGCTGCCGCTGACCAAGACCTTCGATGAAGTGAAGAAGGCCGAACTGCTGAACACATATACCGACAAGGCTGCGGCGGCGTATGACCGCATCGTCACCCGCTATGCCGCCACCGACCGCGTCGGCGACGCCAAGGCGCGGTTGGAAGCGTTGCGTCGGCCCGTCCCGACTCCGACCGCCGAGGACATTGCGCGCAGCAAAGCCGAAGAAGCCAGCCGCGAAGAATTGGGACGTTTCGCCCGGGCAAGGGACGTGCTCCACAAGAATCCTGGCGTCACCATGGCGGAAGCCTCGAAGGTCGGCGATCCCACCTTGACCGATCCGAAAGAAGCCAGCGCTCCGGCAATCATCAAGCGGGAGACAAACGATCTCACGGCGGCGGTGTCGGGTAGGCCTTTGCCGAGCCTCGAAGAGGCAAAGGAGGCTGAAGCCGCCAAGAAAGCGGCCGATGCTGCCGCTGCCGCAGATGCGAACACGCAACCGCCTCCGGCTCCGACGGGCGCAGGCATTCAAGAGCTGAATACGTTGCCGCCTGCCGCCGCGTCCACCGGCGATAACGGGCATGTCGAAGCGCAAACCGGCGGGAATGCCACGCCGGGAGAGAACCAGCCGCCGCCGACGACGCAGGCGCCTCCGCCCGCGCCGCCGCAGGTGAACGAAGCGAGCCCCGATCAGGCATCCACGTCGGCGCAGAAGCCGGAAGATAATGCCAAGGCCGCCGACAAGAGCAAGCAGGACGAGAAGGATAATTCTTCTTCCAGCAAGAGCAAGAAAAAGAAGGGGCTGAAGAAGCTGATTCCGTTTTAGGAGTTAGTAGTTGGGGAGTTAGGAGTTAGCGACCCGACGAAGGAACAGGCGTCTGTGTCAGCACATCCGGATTGGACTGACATTCTTGGCAAATTGAAGCGACGCGAACTGCCGCCTGATGACGTAGCGCGAGCGATCGTCGTCCTTGCAAAGCCTTTTGACGAGTACAGGATCTCTGCGGCAAAGGAAGCCGTTGCCGCTCAACTGTCCCACGATGATGCATGGGTCAGACACGAAGCAGTGTGGTTCCTAGGTTCATGGGCACGGCTACACGAGTACAAGTCAGCAATACTAAACGTCATGGAACATGATCCTGACGCTGACAATCGTGGTTACGCGGCGTCGTGTATCGGCGTGCTCGCCCGAGGAAGTCACGATCAAGAATCGGTCGAGCATTTGAAGACTTTGTTAATGAACGACCATGAAGATCCTTTAATTCGTCAATATGCGTTTCGATCGTTGCTCCAAGTCGCAGGAGACGAGCGCGGGGATATATATTCGCCGCACGATCAAGCCCTAACAGATGCAGACTGGCAGTGGGTAAAACAGTTGTGAACAGGGGCGCGCGGGCTACTAACTCCTAACTCCTAGCTCCTAACTCCTTCTTCCGTACGCCATCCGAACCAGCGTCCGCTGGGAAAAGGGAAGATAGAGCAATGCGGCGCAGGCGCCAAACGCCAGGCCGAAGCCGATCTCGCGCGCCAGCAGGAACGGCGAAAGCGCCCACAGCAGATCGAAGAACAACACCGCCGGCCACAGCTTGCGGAAACTTGCGCCCAGTCCGCGAAAATCAAAGGCAGCCGCGGTCAGCAGGTAGAGCCGCATCGGAATTGCCAGCACCGCGCTGACGATGATGCCCATGTACACGCCCCAATTTCCCACCAGTCCGGCGTTCAGCTTCCAGAGCGCGGCACCGTAAAAACACAAGTACATCACC
>JBOGLI010000119.1:0-4656 GCA_050746165.1 Terriglobales bacterium
TTGAAGGGCAGCCCCATGAAGAACACTCGAAAATTCGGGTTCGTCTGGCTGGACGTCTTTACGTCGCATGCGCTGGAAGGCAACCAGCTCGCCGTCTTCACCGACGCGCGCGGACTGGAGAAAGACCAGATGCAGGCGATCGCGCGCGAAACCGGTCTTTCGGAAACGACGTTCATCTTTCCGCGCGAAGCCGACGTCGAGCGCGAAAAGGGCGTGCGTGTCCGCATCTTCACCACCGACGAGGAGCTTCCGTTCGCGGGACATCCGACGCTGGGGACGGCCACCGTGCTGCACAAGGCGAGCGGCGCGGAGCTGGTGACGCTCGATCTGGACGCGGGAAAAATTCCCGTACGATTTCACGATGAGGAGGGACTTCCCTTCGGCGAAATGCGGCAGCGCGATCCCGAGTTCCTCGGGCGGCACAATGCCGAGGAGGTGGCGCGCGCCACTGGGCTGGCGGTCGAGGACATCGATACGCAGTTTCCGGTGCAGACGGTCTCGACCGGGCTGCCGTTCACGATTGTGCCGGTGCGCTCGGTCAGCGCACTGCAGAACGTCAAATTCGTCTGGTCGAAGGCGGCGGAGTACCTGGAGAAGACCAATGGCCGATTCTTTTACCTGCTGGCACGGGGCGCGGTGAACCCGAACACCGATATGCACGCGCGCATGATCTTCTACGGCGGCGAGGACCCCGCGACCGGGTCGGCGGCCGGATGCGCGGCCTCTTGGATGGTGCAGTACGGCGTCGCCGCTTCGGGGAAGAAGGTGGCGATCGAGCAGGGAGTGGAATGCGGGCGTCCGAGCCGCATCGTGGTGAGCGCCGAGCGCGACGGAGAGCGCATTACGAATGTGCACGTGGGCGGTACAAGCGTGGTCGTGATGACAGGGGAACTTTCGGTATAGTGAAAAAAACAAAACAATTTTGATTTTTGATTTTTGACTTTTGATTGCACAGAGCTCGTGGCAACCGGCAGTCGAAAATCAGAAATCGAAAATCAAGAATGAATTTGTTTTTCGTCTCGTACGGAGATTTTTAGGATATAGATTCACGGTTTCCCAAACACGCATCCTGCTCTCCAAAGTCTTCCTCCGTTTCCACAAAATCCTTTGTGCCTATTGTCACTTCTGGTACTTGCAACCGGCATCGATGAAGTCCTAGGATGCGCTTCGCTGTTCACATCCATTTCATCGGGAAGATAGTTTGGAAGCGGGCGCTAGCGCCTGCAGATGCGAAGGCCATGAAACCAAAGCGAACCATTTTGTGCGTTGACGATAATGAGCAGTCCCTCTCGATCCGCAAGGTGATTTTGGAAACGCGCGGATATCGCGTGGTCGCCTGCCGGACCGGCGAGGAAGCCCTGGACCAGTTCAAGCAGGGCGGCATCGACCTGGTTCTAAGCGACCTGGTCATGCCGGGACTCGACGGCCATAAGCTGATCGAAGCGATCAAGAACATGTCGCCGGCGACACCCGCCATCTTGTTCTCGGGAAAGATCAAGATTTACGAACGCGACCTGCGCGCCGACCTCTTTCTTCCAAAGGGAATGTACGCGACCGCCGAGTTGCTGGAGAAGGTGCGAATCCTGCTGGTGCGCAAACGGGGGCCGAAACGCGTGTTGCCGATCACGACCACGGCGGCCACAGCGGCGGTGGAAGCAGTCGGTATGGCCGCGAACTGAGTGTGGCAGCAATCTGCCGGGAAGCGCCATCCGTGGTACTACGTCCTTAGGTAATGCACCTTCTTGAATCCGAAGGTTCTACTATGCTGGCATGTCTTCGGCGTGCAGCTTCCCCGTTCCCCGACGCTGGAAGAGGTTCCACCTTGAGGTTCCCGTGCGGCTCGTGCTGCACCGGCCGGCGTACGCGAGCAGCGTCATCGGCCGCGGCACCGAACTGAACGAGGGTGGCATGTGCGTTTTCGCCGGCATCGAATTGCGGCTGGGAGACCAGGTGGCGGTGGAATTCACGCCTCCATATGGGGAAGCGCCCACACGCCTGTGGGCGTCGGTCCGCAACCGCGCCGGCTACTACTACGGACTGGAATTTCTCTCAGAAAACACGGGCGAGCGCGATTTGGTGGAGCGATACCGCTCGCTGCTGCGCGCCTCCACGGGACAGTACGAGGCGTGAGAATCGGGCTTCGGGCTTTAGGCTTTAGGCTTTGGGCTTTGGGCTTTGGGCTTTGGGCTTTAGGCTTTGGGCTTAGGCTTTGGGCTTTAGGCTTTGGGCTTTAGGCTTTGGGCTTTCGTGTTCCGTGTTCCGTGTTTCGTAACCCGGACTCCTCTCGCTTGTTCCTTGTCCCTTGTCCCTTGTCCCTTGTTCCTTGTCCCTTGTCCCTTGTCCCTAGTCCCTAGTCCTTGTCCCTTGCCGCGTGCCTTGTGCCTGGTGCCTTGTGCCTTGTGCCGTTCCCGAACTCCCTTTTGCGGTTGACACCTCCGCGCCTCGATTGCATAATTATGCAGTAGCTGCATAAACATGCGTACCGTACCCAAAGCGCTGCGCCACCGGCGCATTCTCGACCTGATCGTTCGCGAAGCGGTGCTGACCCAGGAGGAGCTGGTGGACCGCCTCGCCAAGGCCGGTCTGCACGTGACCCAGGCGACGCTGTCGCGAGACATCAAGGAACTGGGTCTGGTGAAGACCCCGGAGGGCTATTCGACGCCGGGGGAACTGGCCGGAGAAGCCGCTCCCGCGGCGCCGCCGCTTTCGCACCTGCTGCTGGAGTTCGTGGTCGAGGTGAAGGAAGCGCAGAACCTGCTGGTGATTCGCACGACCGCCGGCAGCGCGCAGCCTGTGGCCGCGGCGCTTGACGCCGACCGTTGGCCGGAACTGCTGGGCACGCTCGCCGGCGACGACACGATCCTGGTAGTCGCGGCCAGTGTGAAGCAGGCGCGCGAACTTGGGAAACGCATTCGGGAGCTCATGGCATGAGCTCGCGCACCATTCCAGCTAAGGAGCCTTCCATGGCCATCGCACATACCGCATTCGCGACCGGACTGCCGGAGCGCAAGAGCGCTTTCCGTCAGTCCGACATGATTTCCATATCCGACCTGGCGCCCGCCGAGATCCACGAGATCTTCGAGATCACGCGCATGCTCAAATCGCGCCCGGCGATGTTCAGTGGCGCACTCGCGGGCAAGCAGTTCGTGCTGATGTTCGAGAAACCCTCGCTGCGCACGCGCGTGACCTTCGAGGTCGGCATCCGCAAACTGGGCGGCGATGCGATGTTCATGGAGCAGCCGGGCGGGATCGAATCGCGCGAGAAGATCGCCGACGTGGCGCACAACCTGGAGCGCTGGGTAGACGGCATCGTGCTGCGCACCTTCAAACATTCGACGGTCACCGACATGGCGCTGCACGCGTCGATCCCGGTGATCAACGGTCTTACCGACCTGGAGCATCCCTGCCAGGCGCTGGCCGACTATTTCACGTTGCAGGAGAGGTTCGGCGAGGTGCGCGGGCTGAAGCTGGCGTACGTCGGCGACGGCAACAACGTGGCGCATTCGCTGATGCTGACGGCTGCCTCGCTCGGCAGCCACATCGCCGTCGGCACGCCGGCCGGGTTTGAACCGAGCAAGAGCATCGTCAAGCAGGCGCAGAAGATCGCGCAACGCACCGGCGCAGTCATCGAGATTACCAACGACGTGAGCGCCGCGGTCAGCGGAGCGAATGCCGTCTATACGGACGTGTGGGCGAGCATGGGACAGGAGAGCGAGGCGGCGGAGCGTGACCGGATCTTCCGGCCGTACCAGGTGAACAGCGGGCTGATGTCGCTGGCGGCGCCGGACGCGGCGTTCCTGCACTGCCTGCCGGCGCATCGCGGCGACGAAGTGACGGACGAGGTGCTCGATTCGGCGCAGTCGGTCGTTTTCGACGAGGCCGAGAACCGCATGCACGTGCAGAACGCGATCATGGTGCTGCTCTACAGCGCGTCGGCGCGCGGACATAAGCCGGCAGCGTCGGTAAAGCCGGCGAGGGCGTAAGGAAAACCGTACTTCGTATCGCGTATTTCGTATGTCGGAAATCAATCCCGAGTACGGATTCCGCCGGACACACGTGGGTAAAGCCGGTGAGGAAAGAGAAGAACGTATTTCGTGTTCCGTGTTCCGTGTTCCGTGTTTCGAAGAGCAGAAGTAGAGATACGCAAATCAATCGATTTGGGTTAGCGGGTTGAGCGCGACATCGAAATACAACATCTCGAAATACGAGACACGAAACACCGAACACGAAACACGATGTATCTGGAGATGCAATGGCAGACAAAGTAGTGCTCGCCTATTCGGGCGGACTTGATACCTCGATCATCATTCCCTGGCTGAAGGAAAACTATCAGTGCGACGTGATCGCGGTGGTGGGCGACGTGGGCCAGGGCGACGACATGAATGCCGTCGCCGAAAAGGCGAAGAAAACCGGCGCCAGCAAGGTGTACATCGAGGACCTGCGCCAGGAATTTCTTACCGGCTACGTGTTTCCGACGCTGCGCGCGGGCGCCGTGTACGAGCACAAGTACCTGCTCGGCACGTCGATGGCGCGCCCGATCATCGCCAAGGCACAGGTCGAGGTTGCGATGGCCGAAGACGCGGAGTACGTCGCGCACGGCTGCACCGGCAAAGGCAACGACCAGGTCCGATTCGAGCACGCCTACCAGGCGCTGGC
>JBOGLI010000120.1:0-7579 GCA_050746165.1 Terriglobales bacterium
CAGCCGAGAGCGTCAGCTTCAGTCGCGGAGCGACGATTCGTTGGTAGCCCAGGACGAAGTCCTGGGTCGATCGCACGTCGTGCCCGCCGAGTCCCGGAGGGACGGCCCGAGGTTACGCCAGGACGAATCAGCCGCGGATCAACGCGGATGAACGCGGATTAGCGGATGAATAGCCCGCGCAGCGGACGACAGATCGTAGCCCCGCGGCGTAAGCCCGGGGTTGGCGCGCGTCGTGAATTCCGAGTCCGCTACGGCGGACGACAGAGCCCTCGCGATGGCGTTAGCGATTGAAATCTGGAGACCGGTTTTCCCGACACCCGACACCCGAGGGCGTCCGCCCCGCGAGTTCATAGATTCGCGATTCCCACCCTACGAAACCCGCGTAGGGTGGGGCACCCACGTTCGTTTCTGATCAGGGAAAAACAAGGCCGGAAGGGTGGGACAATTGAATGCTCGCGAGGCTTGGCCCACGCCCGAGGGATGCGCTCCTTCAATATTGTCATTCCGAGCGAGGATGCGGCATAAAGCGCGGCCCGATTTTGGCCGCGCATGCCGCATCGGAGTCGAGGAACCTGCTGTTCCTCGCGCGGGAGAGCGGTTTTCCCGACAGCCGCCAGCCGAGAGCCGCGGGATTCGCGATTCCCACCCTAGCAAAACCGGCTAGGGTGGGGCACCCACATTTGTTTCTGATCCGGAAAAACAGGCCAGAAGGGTGCACACCCGCCGGGATTGTGGAGTAACAGGTCAGGTAGGCTATTTGTGTTGAGAAGTAGATTTGCGAAGCGCACAATGTGCGGTCTTGGTCGTTAAAGCATTGGGTGTCATCCCCTATGATAGACCTGGGTATTCATATGCCGACTTAGCTGTTCCCCAAATCTAGGTAAGAAGGAAACCGGTTGCGATAGTGGGAAGCGGCCGTGATGTATGAAGCACAGCGCGAATCGGTCCGGTATTTGAAACTAGATCAGTTCGAAGCGGGGAGGTGACCGACGTGGGTGTACCTGAACGGAAGTTCATGGAGCGCGCAATCCAAGCTGCGCGAATGTGTAAAGGGAATCCGGATGATCCGCTCGTTGGAGCAGTCGCGGTCTTGCACGGCAAGGAAGTTGGTATTGCGTACCGGGGGCAGTTTGAGGCGGGCGAACACGCGGAATACACGTTGCTAGAAAAACATCTCGCTAACCTGCCCCTCGTCGGAGCCACGATTTACACAACGTTAGAACCATGTACTAATCGGAATCCCGGGAAAATTCCATGCGTCGATCGGCTGATCGAACGAAAAGTTGGGCGGGTTGTAATTGGCCTACTCGATCCAAATTCAATTATCCGAGGGGACGGTCATCTTAAACTTCGCAAGGCCGGGATCTCCGTTGGCAAGTTTCCAAACGAGTTGATGTCTGAACTGGAAGAACTGAACTGCCATTTCATTCAAGCAATGGAGGTTAATGCAGTTAATCAAACCTGCAAAGACATTCTGAACTTAGCGCAGCGTTCTGGAACTCCACGTCAGCGCGATGCATCGGCGCACGTCCTTAAGGGATGCCTCAAAAACCTGCGTCGGATTCACGAGGGCCAAATAGCCATTCCAGGGCTGGAAGCCGGATATTTTGCGCGGCTCATTGAGGCGATAGACTCGACTTCTTCGACAGAGTATGTGAAAGCGTTCATTCGTCTGATCGCGTTCGATCCTAGCGAGTTGGCGGGTAAGACTTGGTTCGAGCAGTTCTATGAAGAACTTGACGCTAGAGTGCGCAAGGGTAAACTGGAAATAGAATATATTTTCCTGGTCAGGGGCCCAAGTCCAGAGGGACCAGCGGAAAAGTTTATTTCGAGATATAAGAGGTTTGCGAAGAAGATAAGTATCGTCTGTCAATCCGACCCGCGCTCTTCACCAGAAATAATCAGGCCGAGTGTTGTCGTGCTAGAGAAGCAAGAAATTGCTTTTACCCACGACCGCGGCGATAGCTCAGCGCTCATCGAGGCCACGGAGTGGGTCTCACCCGAGAGCTTTAAGCGCCTGAGCGGTCAAATTGCGGCAATAGAGCTCATCAGTAGCGTATTCTTTCGCAAGAAATAATTGGCGGTCAAAGCGTTTGTGCCCTTACCCGCGCCCTCCAGATGCCGCCAACGGGCCATATCGCCTGTAGGCGACCGTACCGTGATGTCTGGCGCCAAGGCCAGTGATCCAATAGTGAATGGGACGATATCCGCCAACTCCGGGACAGTTGTGGACAAGTAGTGATTGCCACTCATTCAGTCGAGATTATGTCGGAAGTGACGCCCGACCAAGTATTGATTGTCGATAGGGGTAGGGAGGAGGCGCGCTTTGCGTCGGATATTCCGGAACTACAGCAGTTCATTCGACATGTCGGCGGAATCCACAACCTTGATTTGGCGCGCATACTGAACAATAAAAGGTGTCTCTTCATCGAGGGAAACGAGATAGGAATTCTCAAACATTTCCAGAACACGCTTTTTCCTTCGTCGCCTGTTCCCATTGATTCTGTGGCGAAGAGCTCGATAGGCGGATGGGGCGGATGGCAGTATGTAGTCGGATCATCCATGTGGCTCGAGGAGAATACGGCCGGAGTGTCCGTCTATTGTGCACTCGATTCAGACTATTACACAGCAGAACAGAAGCGCGCACGAAGAGAAGAAGCGGCGAAAAAGTCAATCCGACTAATGGTTTGGACCAAGAAAGAAATTGAGAATTACCTGCTTGTCCCTGCCGCCATACAACGGCTGATCTCATCTAGGGCGAAAAGCGCCGGCCCTTCGTTAGATGATGTCGAAAAAGCACTGGATCGATTTGCCGAGGAACTAAAGGAAAGTGTCGAATTCTCGATATGTGAGCAGATCCTCGTGAATAAGAAGGCGCAAGGCCCATGGAAAAGGGAGTTTCTCGAAGAGCTTGAGGCAGCAAAGAAATTCGTCCAAGAGAACTGGGAGACATTAGACGCAAGACTCTCAATAGTGAGCGGCAAGGCTGTCCTATCGAAACTTTCAAAATGGGCGCAGGACGAATTTAACGTAAACATAAATGCATCCTCGCTCGCGGTCGCACTTCGTCCCGCCGAGTTGCCTCGCGACGTGCGAGCATTCTTATATGCATTCGAAAACAACGAACCGATACCAGAGTAGGGAAGAAACCTCTGGGGCTTGACGGGACGATTTCCTTGTCACCCTGCTCCGTGACCCCCATCACCGACAGCCGCTCCCCATTCCTCTAAACTCAGCTCGTGACATTGAGGGTGTGGTGTCCCTCACGTCGTCGACTCTCCCATGCCGGTTGGTCCAACACTCCGGCCGCAACGCCCTTCCACCTCTTTCTCCGCCACCCCGGTTAACTCTTTCGACAAATTTGCCGCGAAATTTGCCTGTGCAAATCTCCGGGTTACCCGGACGTATTTTCATGATTCCAAAGAGGCGCAAAAAGAACTAGCAGTTACTAACCCGCGTGGCGATAACTACGGCGTTATCGGGTGGAGCAGGCCTTCAGGCCTGCTGATTCAGGAGCAGCTAATCACCCGGGCTTCAGCCCCTGAGGTACCTCGGCGGCTGAAGCCGGTCAAAGTAGATGGCTTGGTGTTCGCAGGGCTAAAGCCCTGCGCCACCCGATTGGCTGGCGACGGGCGACGCCGGTCGGGGCGACCGGCCGACATTGGGGGACGGCCTACATCCGGGCTTGCCTTTCAACCAACAACCAACAACCAACAACGGCTTCACCCCGCGCTTACGGTCTCCTGCGAGTGCGCGCGGGCGCGGCGTTCGGCGTACAGCGGGAACTGGTCGCAGAGCTCGCGCACCTGGTTGCGGATGCGCGCGAGAGCAGCCGCGTCGGTGCGCTGGTTGAGCGATTGGGCGATCCAGCGGCCGACCTGGCGCATCTCCGCCTCCTTCATCCCGCGGGTGGTGAGCGCGGGCGTGCCGATGCGGATCCCCGACGGCTTCATGGGCGGGTTGGTATCGAACGGGATGGCGTTCTTGTTGACGGTGATGCCGGCGTCGCCCAGCGCCTTCTCCGCCTCGCTGCCGAGCATGCCCTTGGAGAAGACGTCCACCAGCATGAGGTGGGTATCGGTGCCGCCGGAGATGATGCGGAAGCCCTCGTCGGCGAGCGTCTGCGCCAGCACCTTGGCGTTCGCGACGATCTGGCGGGCGTAGTCCTTGAAGCTGGGCTGCATGGCCTCGTGGAAGCAGACGGCTTTGGCGGCGATGATGTGGACGAGCGGCCCGCCCTGGTCGCCGGGGAAGACGACCTTGTCGATGGACGCCGCCAGATCAAACGGCTTCACCTGTCCATCCTTGCCCTTGGCCGCGAGTCCGCCGCGCTCCACGCGCGGATCATGGACGTCGATCAGCTTGTTCGACAGGATCATGCCGGCGCGGGGGCCGCGCAGCGTCTTGTGGGTGGTGGTGGTGACGATGTGCGCGTGTGGCACCGGTGACGGATGCGCGCCGCCGGCGACCAGCCCGGCGAAGTGCGCCATGTCCACCAGGTACCAGGCGCCAACCTTGTCGGCGATCTGGCGCATGCGGGCGAAGTCAATGATGCGCGGATACGCCGATCCGCCGCCGATGATGAGCTTCGGCTGGTGCTCGACGGCCAGCCGCTCAAGCTCGTCGTAGTCGATGGTCTCCGTCTCGCGCGTCACCCCGTAAGGGACGATCTTGTAGGTCTTACCGGAGAAGTTGAGCGGGTGCCCGTGGGTGAGGTGCCCGCCCATGGCGAGGTTGAGGCCGAGGACGGTGTCGCCTGGCTGAATGATGGCCGAGTAGGCCTCCATGTTCGCCGACGAGCCGGAGTGCGGCTGTACGTTGGCATGCTAGGCGCCGAAGAGCTGCTTCGCCAGGTCGCGCGCCAGGTTCTCGACCACATCAGCGAACTCGCACCCGCCGTAGTAACGCTTGCCGGGATAGCCCTCGGCGTACTTGTTGGTGAAGACCGAGCCCATGGCCTCGAGCACGGCTTCGCTGACGAAGTTCTCGCTGGCGATGAGTTCCAGGCCCTCATGCTGGCGGCGCTGCTCGTTCTCGATGGCGGTGGCGATGTCGGGATCGACGTCGAAGAGAGGGCGGGACATGTTCATAAGAGGGCTCCGGGCGCATGGCGCATGGGAAAGAGTAAGGATACTCCGGAGGAAACGACAAAGTCATTTGCGATTGACGATTGGAAGCGCTTACTGCTCCAGCGCGCCGACTTTAGCGATGCGGCGGGCGTGGCGGGCGTCGCCGGAGAAGGCGGTGTCGAGCCACGTGTTGACGATGCGGCGGGCGAGGTCGTCGGAGAGGGTACGGCCGCCGAGGGTGAGGATGTTGGCGTCGTTGTGCTGCCGGCTGAGCGCGGCCTCGGATTCGCTGGTGACGTGGGCGGCGCGGATGCCGTCGATCTTGTTGGCGGCGATCGACATGCCGATGCCGGTGCCGCAGCAGAGAATCCCGCGATCGGAGCGCCCGGCGGTGACGAGTTCGCAGACGGGGCGGGCGATGTCGGGATAATCGCAGGAGTCGGCGGAGTTGGTGCCAAGGTCTTCCGTCTCGATGCCGCGTTCCGCGAGCCAGGATTTGATCCGGTTCTTCAGTTCAAAGCCGCCGTGGTCGGCGCCGAGGGCGATACGCATGGCGAAATTGTACAGCGGCTCTTGGCTCATGGCCCACGGCAAAGACCATGAGCCCTGAGCCTTGTGCCATGAGCCACTTTCGGACATAATCGCGCGCACGGAGAAAAACTCATGGCCACCAGCACGCCCGCCAAGCCGGGATACAAATTCATCCAGTTCGATACCAGCACGTATGCCGCGAAGATCACGCTGAATTTTCCGCCGTACAACGTCCTGACCGTCCCCATGATGGTGGAGCTGGCGGAGGCGATCGAGAGCCTGAACGGGCGCGCCGACGTGAAGTGCATCCTGATGGACTCGTCGCAAAAGGCGTTCAGCTACGGGATTTCCGTCGAGGACTCGCGGCCCGAGCGCGTGTTCCAGACGCTGGACGCGTTCAACCGCGTGTTCCAGGCGATCGTGGAACTGGGCAAGCCGCTTATCGTTGTCGTTAACGGGCCGGCGATCGGCGCGGGATCGGAGCTGGTGGCGTTCGGAGACCTGGTGATTGCCACGCCGAACGCGCGCTTCGCCCAGCCAGAAGTGAAGATGGGCGTGTTCCCGCCGTTCGCGGCCATCATGCTGCCGCAGTTAATCGGGCCGAAGAAAACGTATGAACTGATCCTCACAGGCAATCCGCTGACCGCGGAAGAGGCGGCGCACTTTGGGTTCGTCAACCGGGTAGTGCCCGAGGCGGAGCTGCAAAAGTCGGTCGGGGAAGTGCTGGCCAGGATCGGGCAGTTTTCGGGCCCGGTGCTGGAAATGACCAAGCGCGTGATCTCGAGCTCGATCGGCCTGCCGCTGGCCGATGCAATGAAGAAATCGCAGGACATTTATCTCAACCAGCTTTATGCACTGGAAGATGTGCAGGAAGGGTTGCGGGCGGTGGTCGAAAAACGCCAGCCGGTGTGGAAGAACAAGTAGTTGGTCGTTAGTAGTTAGGAGTTAGGAAAGGCTCGGGAGCTACCCGAGCCTTCTGTTTTGTCCGGCGGATCACTGACCACTGATCACCGATCACTCTTTTCCATTTCCTTCGGCACGATGTCGGTCGGATGCTTCAGGTGCCAGGGCGTGGCGTCCTGGTAGGCCTTGGCGGCGGCCAACAGTTTGCCTTCGCCGTAGAGGTCGCCGAGGAAGGTGATGCTAACGGGCGTGTTATCGGCGCGGAAGCCGTTGGGCAGGATCAGCGCGGGATGGCCGGTCAGGTTCGTAATCAGCAACTGGTTGCCGAAAGTGGGCGCGACCATCACGTCTATGTTCTTGAATACCTCGACCATCGCCTGCATGCCGAGGGTGCGGGCGCGGTTAGCGTTGATGTACTCGACCGCCGGTGTGAGGCGCGCCTCGCGAAAGGTGTTAGGCCAGTCGTATTTCGCTTGCGCCGTGAGCAGCTTGTCGCGGCCGCTGCGCGTGAGCTCGTCGAACGCCGCCGCCGCCTCCGCCGTCAGGATGGGGCGCATCGCTTGCCAGGGCAGGTCGGGCAGCTTCACCGGGATGAGCCTCCATCCGAGCTTGGTGCGAATGACGTCGAGCGCCTGGTCGTTGAACTTGTCGTTGTCCTCGCGCATCGCTTTCTGCTCTGCGGTTTCATTGGGACGCGGTTCGCGGTGCTTGAAATCGGCCTCGACGTAGCCGATGCGCAGCGTGCGCGGATCGAGCGTCGCGTCCCAGGTGTAACCGATGGCGCGCACGCTCGGGTCTTTTCCGTCGGGACCATAGATGGCGTCGAGCACGACGGCGCAGTCTTCGACGGCGCGGCAGATCGGGCCGAGTTTGTCCATGCTCCAGGAGAGCGCCATGGCACCGGTGCGTGGCACGCGGCCAAAGGTCGGGCGCAGGCCGGTCACGCCGCAGCGGGTCGAAGGCGACGAGATGGAGCCGAGCGTCTCCGATCCGATGGCGAAGGCAACGCATCCGGCGGAGGTCGCTGAAGCGGGACCGGCGGAGGATCCGCTCGATCCTTGCGCGGTGTTCCACGG
>JBOGLI010000121.1:0-2658 GCA_050746165.1 Terriglobales bacterium
GGACTACGTGGCGCGCGAGGCGGGCTTGTCGGCGGAAGAGGCGCGGCGGTTCGCTGCACTCGTGGAGCTGGTCCGGGAAGGCACGGCCGAGCGGCTACAGCCGGCGCGAAGTTCAACGGCTCGGCCGACGTGTACGCGCATTTCCGGCCGTTCGCTACTGATCGCGTCGAGACGTTCCACGCGGTCCTGCTCGACAACAAGCATTACGTGTTGCGGACGGTCGAGATTTCGCGCCGCACGCTGACCGCCTCGCTCGTGCACCCGCGCGAGGGCGCCTGAGCGCCAACAGACCGAGGCGCTGCCTTTGGTGAGGCCGCCTTTTAATTGACAAGCGCTCCGCCTTTCGACCGAATGAGGAAGTGTCGATGCGCCTTTGATGACGCCCGAGCGCCGTGGCCTTCTATATCTCGTGGTCGCGGGTGTTCTCGCGACCGGGACGGCCTTTGGCAAGGGCGAAGAGGGCCTCAATCCGGGCATTCCTGCTGGCCAGGACGTTCTCATGGCCGACATGCTCGGACGCGGCGTCACACTCCCGGGGGAATGCCGTTTCTCCGGCGGTCACGTTGGCGGTTCAACAATCTTTGCAGCCTATACCTGCGCGACCGGACAAGTGGCCGTTGAGCTGCGGCATGCCGGGGAAAACGCGCCGGACCTCCACACGGGACAGTTTACAATTGCAGTACACGGGACTCCCGCACCTGGATTTGTCGATGCGCTCACGGCCCGTGTTCGAGCTAGAGAAGCTGCCTTCCAATGGACGTGGGTGCGCCAGACGACGCCACTCGAAACCGCGCTCCTCATCAGCCTGATCGTCTTTCCGACTGCCGCAGTATTCTCATGCTGCGCCATGCTCGCGTGTATCTTTCGTCGTCGACGACTCGCCGGCCGGTCCGCGGTGCCGTCGAGCCGCGCCGCGAAGGTGCGGACCGCGGGAGTCATCCTGATCGCGCTGATTGGGGTGGCCAATGCCGCAATAGGCCGGGGCGCTTGGATTGAGTGCGGCGGCATCTTCGTCGGTACCGTGGCTTTGGCGGCGTTTCTCTGGCTGACGCTCTCGGGGGCCTTTGGTTATGCGTCACTGAACCACCGTGACTGGATCGGGCTCGTACCATTTGCGATCGCGCTCGTCGTGCGGGAGGGGCTCACTGTCCACTCCTTGCAGGAAATCGACGTGCAGTTCGCTCAAGGGCCAGTCGGTCGGCATTCCGTCGTCTATCCGCTTCTCCAGCTGTTCTTCGCGCCGATCGTACGCGATCCACAGTGGGTTACGATGCACATGAACGGCGTACTCGGCGCGCTGGCCTGTCTGTCCGTGTACGCCTTTGTCAGACAACGGCTGGAGAGCCGAACGGCGGGATTTCTCTGCGCGCTCTTCCTCGCGTTGCATCCCTTGGTCGCGCGCTTTTCGCCGACAGACGGACCCTATTCGCTCCTGCTCTTCTGCTGGTTTTCCGCCCTTGCGTTGCTGTCGACCCCGGAGCTTCGAGCGACAGAGCTGTTCGGGGGTACGGTGCTTCTTGGAATTGCGGCGACGGCACGCATCGAGGGATCGGTGTTGATCGTCGGATCCCTCCTCATGCTCGACGGGCGCGCCCTTTTCAAAGCGATCCGACGTGATCCGTTGACGGCCATTACCGCGGTGCTGATCGCGGCTACATTGGCTGCCTTCCAGATGTATTTTCTGCTGTCGTTCCAGCTCGACGGGCATCCTGCGATCATCCCGCTGTTGCCGCGCTGGCTCGACGCGATCCTGGCGACGCTTACGCAGAACGGACAGTTGTTCCTGGCGCTGGCGCTGGCAGGAGCGGCTTCGGGTCTGGTGCTCGGCCGGTGGCTCGGCTTCTTCGCGTTTGCAGCGATGGTGATCATCATTGCGCCGGTTGCGGAGTCATCGTCTCCGATCACACTGCACCGATGGGTGCCTGCGTGCGCACTACAGGCCATCCTCGCTGGGATTGGCGCGTACGCCCTGACGGCCTGGATGCAGCGGATGCGCAAGTGGCGATGGCTGCCGGCCCTTCCGGGTAGCCTACTCGCTCTCTTCATTTTCCTGCCGCAGCGCGGCGAGCTCACGAAGCCGTACGTCTTCACCGAAGAGTACGATCTGGTGCGCGCCCACCTCGGACCGGGTCGACTCCCGGGGAAGGGTTGCGCGCTCATGACCTTTAACGCCGATATCGGAGGAGACTCCGACATTCACGACTTCGCGCCGATCGCCCCCGGCGTGCGCGTGTTCGATTGCCGGCGCACGGACTGCATCCCCGAGGTCTCACACTACCGATGCGCGTACTACGTTCGAACAGCAGCCTGCTACTACCAACCGGCCGGTGTCGCGCCCGCATGTGAAGCTACCGGCACAGGTCAAAACGGTGACCGCACCGCTTGTATGAACGAATCGAGCGCGGCCTTCGAACGGGCGGTGGAGTTGGAGCCGATTGAGCTTCGGATGGTTGACCTTCGAATGACGTTTCCCGATCCGCATTTTCCCCAGCGCGGTCAGGTTGGCCTCTTCCGGGTTCACCCGAAACTCGCCAACTCTTCCTGACGGCGCGCCCTGCAAATCGGCAGGGGGGTCCGACTGCAGATTCCGACGGAAGCCGAACAGCCATTCCGATCGAAGGCGAACACTGATTCCGGACGGAAGGCGAACACCGATTC
>JBOGLI010000122.1:0-2842 GCA_050746165.1 Terriglobales bacterium
GATCCGCTACCACCCGCGGATCATCGGAATAGCCGTTTTCGATGTCGACTGACAGGGGCACCGTGAGCAGGCGTGCCATCCGAGTCGCGGCGGCAATCACTTCGTTCACCGGGAGGAAACGACCGTCTCGATAACCAAGCGCCCAGGCGACGCCGGCGCTCGTCGTGGCAATCGCCATGGCGCCCAGTCTTTCGAAAAGACGAGCGCTTGCCGCATCCCATGCATTTGGGAGCCGAAGCGGTGTGGTGTTGCCATGAAGCCCACGAAAGGTTACCGCGATATGCGACATGTCTTCCTTGCCCGGCATTCACACGCTCTGCATGAAGAGGCCGTCAGTACACCGCCTGCCGACGCCTGCCGCTATCGAATTCTTTAGCGACTGGCAACTCGCTTGAACTGCGACGGCGTGCGCCCATAGACCTGCCGGAAAGTCGACGTGAAATGGGCATGGCTGGAGAACCCCAGCTCCAGGGCCAGCGCAGTAAGATCCTCGTGATGTGGAACCAACTCCAGCGCGCGCGCCAGCCGGAGCCGCAGGTGATAGCGATAAAGTGGTAAGCCCTCGATCTGCTGGAACAACTGTGTGAGATAGACGGGGGAACTGCCGATCTCGGCGCCGATCTCGGCGAGCCTCCACCGCCTGGACAGATCGCCCACTAGCAGTAGCTTCACGCGATCAACCAGGCGCCGACGGGCGGGGGTCGCCCGGGGCTCGTGCGGCATGCGCGGCCCCAAGCTGCGCGAAATCAAGGCGAGTGACAGGGTCTCGGCCGCGAGACCGTCCAGAGTTCCATTCGCAAGGCGATGATGCAGCAACATGACCAGCGCCTGCGCCTCCGCATCGATGCGTTGGTGCTGACGCGCAAAGCGCCAGGCGCCCGACGAGGTTAGCATCTGCGCCGGTGCCAGCTCGCGGAGCAGATCCTCCGAGAGCTGCACGACTAAACTGCGATCGCCGCCCCGTAGCGGATGACTGACCCGATAGCCCTCGGTGGCGTTGAAAAACAGAACATGATTCGCGTCGGCGATCGCCTGCTGTCGGCCCACGTGGCGCACGTACACACCGCGGTAGGGAAAGACCAGGTGCGTAGCTGACGCGCACTCCTCAGCGCTGCGATGGCTGCATGTGCCGGCGCACCGCACGTGCCGGACGGCCAGCGACTGTGAAGAGAGCAAGTGCTCGACTTCGAGCTCAGGCATGGCTTCATTATCGCACTTCTGCCGTCGCAGCTCCGGCGGCGGCAATCCATCGATCCCGGAATTTACGTAGCTCTTCGCCGTTCATATCGGACACGATGGCGGCGGTGAATGGGCCTGTCGTTGCGCCAATTTCGTGGTAACCATCGACCTCCAGGCTACTAGGCGAGCGACCGTTGCTACTCTCAGTCGGCCCGCGATGATGATTCACACGGGGGACATCACGCACTTGTCCAAGCCCGCCGAGTTCGATCTTGCCGCCCAGTTGCTGTCAACGTTAAAGGTGACTGAGCTGCACACTACCCCCGGCGAGCACGACGTGGCAGACGCCACTGTCACCGAGCACTTCAATCGTTATGGAAAGGCCTCGAACAACCGCGGCTACTACAGCTTCGATCATCAGGGCGTGCATTCTATCGGCCTGGTCAATGTCTTGAACTTCAAACCCAATAGCCTGGCCGCGCTGGGGGCTGAGCAGCTCGAATGGCTGGAAGCGGATCTGAAGGGTCGCTCCGCGAGCACCCCCATCGTGCTGTACGCGCACATGCCAATGTGGTCGATCTACGAGCCCTGGGGTTGGGGGACAGCAGATGCCGATCAGGCGATGGGGTATTTGCAGCGCTTTGGCTCGGTGACCGTCCTGAACGGCCATATTCACCAGATTGTGCAGAAGGTGGAGGGCCACATCACCTTCCACACGGCACGCTCCACTGCCTATCCGCAACCCACTCCAGGCACCGGGACTGGACCCGGTCCCCTCAAGGTACCGAGCGATCAGCTGCCGAGGATGCTCGGTATGAGCAGCATCACGTTGAAGCGTCATCCCAGCGCTCTCACGTTGACTGATCTCACGCTCACCTAACTGGCAGAGAGACACCCGTGAGCCGTCTAACGCACCGCGCGCGGATCGCCTTCATCCTGCTGGGCCTGATGCTGGCTTCCGCCTGTGGCGCCGCTTCCGGGGATTCGCCCGCGCCAAAAGCGGTCGTCCCGGCGGCGACGGCATCGACGGGCGCGGTATCGGTTTCGATAAAGAACTTTGAGTACTCGCCGCAGACGCTGACAGTGCGCGTGGGCACCACGGTGACGTGGAAGAACCTCGATGAAGAGCCGCACACAGTGCGAGGTACAGATGATCAGATCCGATCAAACGCGCTGGACCAGAACGACACCTATAGTGTGAAGTTCGACAAGCCGGGA
The DNA here is from genome assembly GCA_050746165.1 of Terriglobales bacterium. GTDB lineage: Bacteria > Acidobacteriota > Terriglobia > Terriglobales > Acidobacteriaceae > DAISJI01. The sequence goes on from JBOGLI010000122.1 coordinate 2,398, forward strand.
ACGTACAAATACGGGTGCTCGATTCACCCGCAAATGGCAGCCAGCATCATCGTCACGCCATAAACAGCGAGCGCCCTGATGCGCTTCCCCGAGCCGGGCGTGGCGATGGACGGCTGGGTTGTGGCGGAGACAGGAGTAGTCTACGATCCACTAAGCCCTTGAAATGCCGAGTCCGGCGCGTTCTGGAGTACATGAGCGGGATGATCCGCTACAACTCCCGAAGCTGCAGGTCGTGGGTTCGAATCCCGCCGGGCGCGCACCTTTCCCCGCTCCCGTCCAACCCTGGAGCTTCGAACATGAGCAGCTCACTCGATTACACGCCGCCGAAGATCTGGACCTGGGACAAACCCAACGGCGGCCAATTCTCCAACATCAACAGATCCGTCGCCGGGCCCACGCACGAGAAGGAATTGCCGCTCGGCCGCCATCCCCTGCAGCTCTATTC
>JBOGLI010000123.1:0-3130 GCA_050746165.1 Terriglobales bacterium
CTCCTTCATCATGCGGTAGCGGTTGGCGCCGCTGAAGTTGAAGACGTAATCGGGATATTTCTGGAAGAGATCGAAGTTGCTGCGCAGCGTCTTGGAAAGATATTCGCTGATGACCTGGGGATACTCCCAGCGCCACTCGGTATCGAGGTGCGCGTAGCCGACGACGTAGAGAGTCGGCTGCTTGGTGAGGTCGGGCGCGGTCCGCGCCGGCTTGGCGGCGGGATGAGCGGCTTTGGTGGGAGCGGCTTTCGGAGCTTGCGCTGCCACCATGCAGGAAAACGAAATCGTCAGACAGAGCAGAAAACGACAGAAGACGGATCGCATCTCTCTCCTCGCCTCGCGCCGGGTGCGGCAATGACGTACCCTGCCGTGACCCGGAAAATGAACGGGCCGACCATTATCAAGGATGGAGGCTCCCATGGGGAACCTTAAATGAATTGGTTGTACCGCTGGCGGAACGCGGACTTAGGCGGCATCAAGCCGCCGCAGGAGTTGGTCGTGGCGCACGGGGTCGCCATATCCCTTGAGGTCGCGAACAAAGAGGCGCAGCGCGTCCTTATCGCCGCCGTGGTCGATCAGGTTGAGGATCCAGTCGAGCGTCTGCTCGCCATCCAGGAAGGCCATGATCGACTGGCGCGTGGACCGCGCGCTCGACACCACCCCGAGTGAGTCATGCATACCTCATGCTGACGAATGTGGCCTGTTGATTTCAATGCCCAATTCTGGTGCAACTCGAATCTCCGTCTTTGCACTTGCCGGATGCGGCAGGTTGTTGTAAGCGTCCACGCAATCGCGGACGCCGCCCAAAGCTCGCGCGCATTCGCCGACGATCACGATGGAGGGCGCCGGCAGCGGGTTGCGATGGGCAAGCGAGCGCAGGTCGGTCCACAGAACCTGCTGGTCGTAACGCGTTGCTGACGAAACGATCGCGCATGGCGTGCTTTCCTGCAGTCCGGCGCCGGTTAGCTCGGCATGAAGATGAGAGTAATCGGCGCCCGGCATGTAGATGGCGAGGGTGGATCCGGTGGCAACGTGCCTGCGCCATGGGATTCGGGCGCCGTCCGCCTGCCTCTGTGCCGTGACGAAAATGACGCTGGCAGCGTAACGGCTGTCGGTCAACGAAATTTTCGCGGCCGCAGCACCGGCCATGGCGGCGGTAATGCCGGGAACAATCTCGAACTCGACGGCGGAGGAATCGAGCGCCTCCATTTCCTCTCCCGCACGCCCGAAGAGCGAGGGATCGCCGCCCTTGAGGCTAACCACGGTCTTATGTGCCCGCGCGTAGGCGATAAGCAGTTCGTTGATGCCGTCCTGCGTGTGAAACTTCGTGCCCTTGCGTTTGCCGACATCAACAACGATTGCCTGCGGCCGAATCATCCGCAGGATTTCCGGCGAGACAAGCGCGTCGTGCAGGACGACGTCGGCTTGCGCCAGCAATCGCGCGGCGCGAAGGGTCAGCAGCTCGGGATCGCCCGGACCTGCTCCGACGAGAAAGACCTTACCCATGGCGTTCCCTCCGTGCATTCGCGTGCCGGGCCGCGAAGCGCTGGTACACGTCGGCGCGGGCGAGCCCATGCAAGGCTGCCGTTCGCGTTTCAACGCGTACCTTTCGGGTGAAATACAAGTTCCGGACGCGTCCCAACCATGCAAGCCACGCCGCATATTCGGGCGCAAACTGTTTTTCTAGTTCCTTGCGAATTCGCTGGGCGAGCGCCGGACTGTTCCCAGCGGTCGAAATCGCGATCTGGAGATCGCCACGACGAACCACGGCCGGGTAGTAGAAGTGGCACCGATCGGGTTCGTCGACCGAATTGCACAACACGCCGCGCGCTTCGGCTGCGCGGAAAACGTCTTCGTTCACCGTTGAATCACCAGTCGCCGCGATCACCAGGTATGCGCCATCGAGGTCTGCGGCGGCAAACTCGCGATCGATCCATTCGATTTGGCGGCCCTCGGCGAGTTGCCGAATGCGCGCCGAAGTAGCCGGTGCAATCACGCGGACGGAGGCGCCCGCCAGGAGTAACGAATCGAGCTTCTGTTCGGCGATGCGTCCCGCGCCAACCACCACGCAACGCCGCCCTTGCAGCTTGAGGAACATGGGGAAAAGTTCCGCCATCTCAGCCCTCCACCGCGTGCGGGACGGGGCCGGAGGGACGGTCGCGCTCGACCGGGAGCGCCATCTCGCTGCCGGCTAGGAAACCGCGAATGTCTTCGTTGCTGTGGCGTGCGAAAAACTGGCGCAGGTTCTCGCCCGATCGCCTGCGCGCGACGTACTCGCCCGCCAGGCGCTCGATCGCGTCGGGCACATCGGTGGCAAGGCAGCGATATCCGACGGCGCGCGCAATCGACGCTTCGCGCCCCACCGCTCCACCGACGCAGAAGTAATATGCGTCGGCGAGTTTTCCGTTCACCTTGATCTTCTTGCCTTCGAGCCCGAGGTCGGCGATCCAATGTTGGCCGCAACTGTTCGGGCATCCGGTGACGTTCAACTTGATTTGCTGATCGAAGCCGGGCAGCCGTTCTTCGAGTTCGTCCACCAGCCAGCGCGTGAAGCTCTTCGTTTCAGTGATGGCCAGCTTGCAGAACTCGGTACCGGTGCATGCGATGGCGCCGCGGCGGAAGTTGGAAGCAGCAACCGGCAGCCGCAACGCCTCCAACTCGCGCGCCAACTCATGAGCGCGCGCACTCGGCACGTTCACGATCAACAGGTTCTGCATGTTCGTAGTGCGAACCTGGCCATCGGCGAACGCATCAGCGAGATCAGCAACGGCACGGAATTGCTCGGCGGACAGCCGGCCGCGCAGAACCAACGCGCCTACGTACGACAGCCCTACTTGTTTCTGCGGATAGATCCCGACGTGGTCGCGGAAGATATCGAGGGGAGCTGTCTCGTCGGCGGCAGGATCCAATCTGAATCCTAGGCGGCGCGTCAGCTCCGCCAGGAACGAATCGGCAGTCCAGCCGTGCTCGAGGAAGAGGTATTTCAAGCGCGCTTTTTCGCGGCTCTGACGAAGCACCGTACTGTCGCGAAAGATCTCGGCGACGGCTCGCGCGACAGGGATGACCTGTCCCTGTTTAACGAACGCGTCCAGCCGGGCGGCGAGGAAGGGTTCCGTAGAAAGGCCGCCGC
>JBOGLI010000124.1:0-2258 GCA_050746165.1 Terriglobales bacterium
CGCCGGAATTGAGCGCGTTGATGATCATCTTGCGGTCCACGGGGCCGGTGATCTCAACGCGGCGGTCGAGCAGGTCACGCGGGATGGGCGCGACGGTCCACTCCGACTCCCTCACCTTCTTCGTCTCCGGCAGAAAATCGGGCAGCTTACCGGCGTCGAGCTCCTTCTGGCGAGCGCGGCGGCGGGCCAGCAGTTCCTGGCGGCGCGGCTCGAAGCGGCGCGCGAGTTCGTGCAGGAAGCGGTCAGCCTGTTCGGTGAGCACTTCGGAGACGACAGTGTGGGGCAGAGTAGCAATTGCCATACCTATGTATGTAGCAGATGGACGGGGAAAAGGTTGGTCGGAGGGACAAATTGGACTAGTAGTCCGAAACGGACGAGCGGGTTTGTCGCGGGCGAGGGACCGGGCCTCTAATGGTCCATCGGCGCGACCGGCTGAGGGCAGCCGGCCTACACAATCGAAGAGGAGAACGCTCATGGCCCGGACGAACGGAAAACAAAAAGAGAATGGACGGTGGAACGGAATCGTTCGCCCGTACACGCAGGAACAGGTCGACAAACTGCGCGGCAGCCTGAAGATCGAGTACACGCTGGCGCGGCTCGGCGCCGAGCGGCTGTGGGATCTGCTGAACACCGAATCGTATGTTCATGCGCTGGGCGCCATGACCGGCAACCAGGCGGTGCAGATGGTGAGCGCCGGGCTGAAGGCGATCTACGTGAGCGGCTGGCAGGTGGCGGCCGACGCCAATGATGCCGGGCAAATGTATCCCGACCAGAGCCTCTATCCGGCGGACAGCGTCCCCAACATGGTGCGGCGGATTAACTCCGCGCTGCAGCGTGCCGACCAGATCCATCACGCGGAAGGTAAGAACGGAATGAACTGGTTCGTGCCGCTGATCGCCGACGCCGAGGCGGGCTTCGGCGGAAACCTGAACGCGTTCGAGTTGATGAAGGCCATGATCGAGGCGGGCGCGGCGTGCGTCCACTTTGAAGATCAATTGTCGTCGGCGAAAAAGTGCGGACACCTAGGCGGCAAAGTGCTGGTGCCGACGGCGGAGGCGGTGCAGAAGCTGGTCGCGGCCCGGCTGGCGGCCGACGTGATGGGAGTGCCCACGTTAATCATGGCGCGCACCGATGCGCACAGCGCGCGGCTGCTCACCAGCGACATCGATCCGGTGGACGCCGAATTCTGCGTCGGCGAGCGGACCGCAGAAGGCTTTTTCCGGCTGCGCGATTCCGGGCTGGAATGCGCCATCGCCCGCGGGCTGGCGTATGCGCCGTACGCAGACCTGGTGTGGTGCGAGACCTCCGAACCCGACCTGGGCGAGGCGCGCGAATTCGCCGAGGCCATCCACGAGAAATTCCCGGGCAAGATGCTGGCGTACAACTGCTCGCCGTCGTTCAACTGGAAGGCGAAGCTCGACGACCGCACCATCGCGCGCTTCCAGCAGGAACTCGGCGCCATGGGATACAAGTTCCAGTTCATCACGCTGGCCGGGTTCCACTCGCTGAACCTGAGCATGTTTGAACTGGCGCGGGGATATCGCGAGAGCGGCATGAGCGCGTACGTCGGCGTGCAGGAAAAAGAATTCGCCTTGGAATCCGCGCAGGGCTATGCGGCGGTGAAGCACCAGCGCTTCGTCGGCACCGGTTATTTCGACCAGGTGGCGAACACGATTGCCGGCGGGATCGCGTCCACCGCGGCGCTGCACGGGTCGACCGAGGAGGCTCAGTTCGAGGCGAGCAAGACCAAGATGTTTCCGGCGAGGGCGCCGCGGACCGTGCAGGGCGAGATGGCGGCGGACTAGCTTGAGATGTGCAGGTAGCGCACGCAGCAGCGGCATGGGATAAAATCGAGAACGGGGGATACCAAATGAGCTGCTGCGGTGGAGGAAGTTCGATGGGTGGTCCGCCCCAGGAGGAGCAGAACGCCTCGGGGCACAAGGTTTTTTGCGCAAAATTCCAGCGGGAGATGCCAGGGCTGGATGAGCCGCCCTTCGATTCGCCGCTGGGCCAGCGCATCTACGACAACGTCTCCGCCGAGGCATGGCACCTCTGGGGCGACTACTGCAAGATGGTGCTCAACGAGTACCGCCTGAATCCGGCCAACAAGGCCGACCAGGAAGTGATCCTCAAGTACATGGAAGACTATTTCTTCGGCGAGGGCCAGGCGTTCCCGCCCGGGTACGTGCCGCCGAAATCGAAAGCGTAGTTGTTCGCGTTCTTGGTTATTGGTTGTTGGTTTTTGGTCGTTGGTAACC
>JBOGLI010000125.1:0-2442 GCA_050746165.1 Terriglobales bacterium
ACCCAGGTGCGACTTCGGCGCGGTACAAATTCGGGTCCTTCTCTCGCGCGCGCTTCTTGTCGACATATGCCTTGATCACCTGGGCGGCGATACGTGCCGCGAACTGTCCGTGCTCACCACCTTCAAAGAGCACGCAAACGACGAGGTCGGGATCGCGCCGCGGGGTGACGCCGACAAACCAGGCGTTGTCATGCATCGATTTGCTGTGTCCCAGTTTCTGAGCCAGCGCGTTGCTCATAGTCTGCGCGCTTCCCGTCTTGCCTGCGAAATCGATTCCCTCGAGATGCGCGCTGGGCGCCGTGCCGAGCGTGGTGGGAACTTCCGCCATCGCGTCGGTAATCGTTTCCCAGTTCTGTTTATCGAGGTTGAACTTCACTTCCTTGACCAGCGATTCCGACGCTTGCTTCAGGCCATATTGCGCAAGCTCGTTGGGGAAGGCGACGTGCGGCTTCTCCAGCACGCCGCCCATCATGATGCCGGAGATGGCGCGCATGAGTTGCACGGGAGTGACGGTGACAGCACCCTGTCCGATGCCGACGGAGATGGTCTCGCCGGCAAACCACTTCTGCTTGAAGTTGCGGACCTTCCACTCTTCCGAGGGCATGAGGCCCGTGGCCTCGTGCGGCAGGTCGATACCGGTGCGCTGCCCGATGCCGAGGCCGGTGGCGTATTGAGCGATCCTCTCGATGCCGAGCCGCTCCGCCAGCGTGTAGAAAAACACGTCGCAAGACTGGTAAATGCCCTTGTTGATGTCGACGACGCCGTGAGTGCGGTGCTCGGCCGAGATCCAGCATTTGAAGTAGCGTCCGTAGAAAGTCGCGCCACCGGGACAATTCACCTTCAGGGTTTGGGCAATGCCTTCCTGCAATCCCGCGTAAGCCATGATGATCTTGAACGTAGAACCGGGGGCGAGCTGCGCCTGGATGGCCTTGTCCATGAGCGGGTGGTCGGGATCGCTGACCAGTTTGCTCCATTCATCGCGGGCGATGCGCACAGCGAAAGAATTCGGGTCGTACACCGGGCGGCTGACCAGCGCGAGAATCTCGCCGGTCTTCGGGTTCATCGCGATCACCGAGCCATTCTTGTCGCCGATGGCCTCCTCGGCGGCGATCTGCAGATCGAGATCCACGGTGAGCTTGAGCGGCTTGCCGAGTACGGCGGGAGTTTCGTCGAGCCGGCCGACTTCCTTGCCGCGGCTGTTGACGAGCGCGCGACGCGAGCCGTTCTTGCCCATGAGGATGTCGTTGTAGGTAAGCTCAACGCCGTCCTTGCCTACGATATCGCCGGGGTTATAGAACTCCCAGCGCGGGCGGTTGAGCATGTCCTCGCTCACTTCGCCGACGTAGCCGATCAGGTGCGCCATGAACCCGTTGCGAGGATAGAGCCGGCGATAGGCCATGATCGTGTCGAGTTCCGGGAACTCGTTGCGATGCGCCTCGATGAAGGCGAAGTCGTCGGGCGTGATGTCGTCTTTCAGCACGATGGGCTCGTACTGCGGCGATCCGGCGAAGCGCTTGATGGCGGCGCGAATTTCCTCGGGGTCGAGATGCAGGCCGGCGGCGATGGCGTCCACATCGGCGGCGGTGTTGTGAGTCTGGTCGCGCAAGAGCAGCGCCGACATCGAAGGGTAGTTATCGACCAGGATGCGACCCTCGCGGTCGAGGATCTTGCCGCGCGGCGCGAGGATCGGAATATTGCGGATGCGGTTCTTTTCCGCGAGCTGCGAGTAGTAGTCGGTGCCGACCACCTGCAGACGCCAGAGTCCGAAGGCGAGCAGCAGAAAGACTCCGAGGATGCCGTACTGCACAGCGGTGAGGCGAAGCTGCGGAATCTTGTCGTCGCGGCCGAAAGACATAAAACAGTTTCAGTTTCGAGTTTCAGTTTCGAGTTGTTCCGATTCGCCAGAAATTGAAACTGGAAACGGAAATCTCTTCGATTGCGGAGCCCTGAGTAGCTTCAGTATAGCGGGATTACCGGCTTGCCCGATATTACCCACAAAGGCTATTTTGCCCGAGATTGGCTAAGGTGTTCCGCGCATACAAACACCCGCTGCCATTACGCCGTCTGCCGGAATCGGTCCATGAACGCGAACAGCACGACCGCGAGCACCGCGTTGGCGACGGCGGCAATCAGTTCGTGGCCCCAGCGCCAGGCCAGCAACTCGATGCCGAGCGAGCGGGCGAAGCCGATGTAGAGGAACGAATGTACCAGGTAGAAGCCAATTCCCATCAGCAGGCGCGTGCCGGGATTCTCCACGTCGATGCGCGCGCCCAGCGACGACGCCGCATAGCCAATCACGGTCTTCGCCATGCCGTAGAGGCCGATCGGACGGTGGGTGAGAGCGTCCTGCAACAGGCCGATGAGGCAGCCGGTGGCCATGCCGCTGACCTGGTTGCGACGCGCGACCGCGAAATAGATGGTCATGTGCAGCGGCAGATCGAA
>JBOGLI010000126.1:0-2871 GCA_050746165.1 Terriglobales bacterium
ATGCCGGACTCAGCACGCTCGCGGCGCAGGAACTGGCGAAGATCGGGATCGTGGATGCGGCCGACGTACTCGACTCCACCGTCATCCGTATGCCGAAGGCGTATCCAGCGTACTTCGGCAGCTACTCGCGCTTCGGCGAGGTGCGCGAGTATCTCGACAAGTTCGACAATCTCTGGCTGGTGGGCCGCAACGGCATGCACAAGTACAACAACCAGGACCACTCCATGCTCGCCGCCATGACGGTCGTCGATAACCTCGTTGCAGGCGTCGCGAGCAAAGAGAACATCTGGTCGATCAACACCGAAGAGGAGTACCACGAGGCGAAGAAGAACGTCGGGGTGGTGGCGGATCGAGCTCGAAAAGCAAGTGCCGCCGCCGGGAAATAGCGGCGCAGGGCGCAGGGCTAATGGCGTAGGGCTATGCATGCCACCGTGGTCCATGCGCCCTGAGCCATGCGCCCTGGGCCAGTGTCCTACACCCGCAGCATGGTCGCTTCGTGCGCCGCTTTAATCAGCGCCTCGGCATTCGCCTTCGGATCTCCGTGTCCGAAGACCGCGTTTCCGGCCACCAGAATTTCCGCGCCCGCGCGCACGATGTCGCCGATCGTGTCCAGCGCCACCCCGCCGTCGATCTCGATACGAAATGCGAGGTTCCGTTCCGTCCGCATGCGTGCCAGCCGCATGATCTTGTGCAGCGACCCGGGAATGAACTTCTGCCCCCCGAAGCCTGGGTTCACCGACATCACCAGCACGTAATCGACGATATCCAGCACTTCAGCGAGAGTGTCCACCGGTGTCGCGGGGTTAATGACCACGCCGGCGCGGCAGTTGTTCTGCCGGATGCAGGTAAGCGTGCGGTTCAGGTGCACGCAGGCTTCCTGGTGGGCGCTGATCCAGTCGGCGCCTGCCTCGGCGAAGGCCTCGATGTAGCGGTCCGGTTCCTCGATCATCAGGTGGCAATCGAGCGGCAGCTTCGTGACTTTACGCACCGAGCGCACCACCGGCGGCCCGATGGTGAGGTTCGGAACGAAGTGCCCGTCCATGACGTCGAGATGCAGCACGGCCGCTCCGCCCGACTCGGCCGCGCTCACCTGCTCGGCAAGCCGCGCGAAATCCGCAGAGAGAATGGAGGGCGCGAGTTCGATGCGTTGGCTCAAAGTAAGGGAATCGTACCGTTTTTATGTACGAAAGACGAGTGGTGAATACAAGTGCTCAGTGGTCAGTGTTCAGTGATCAGTAGACGTCCAGTCAAATCTGGTATCGCCTGAATTTCCGGAGTCACATCCTGATCACTGACCACTGATTACTGACCACTCTCGGGTTGCCCAAATAAAATTTTCAACTCTGGCCGAGGTTGACTCAACCGAGCTGCTGCACCCGGCATCCAAGTTTGTGTGAGCGAAAAACGGCCATGGACGCGGATCACCGGGGTCCCCAGCGCGGGCCGGTTTTGCACGCGATGGGGTGGCAGCATAGGCCTGGTGCTTTGGGCTGGACTGATGCTGTGCAGTATCGCGCTACCGGCCGTCGCCAGCCCGATTTATCCGAACATCCGCAAGGTAGTGAAGGAGTCGGAGGCGAAGCCCGTGCAGTTCGCGCCCGCTCGCGCCGGTTGGCAAGGCGCCGAGATGCCGAACGACACAGTCCACACCGATCTCGACTCGGCGGTCACGCTGCGGGCCAATAAAGCGGCGCTTCTGACCGCCGCCATTCCCGACGTGCGCGCCATCTTCGCCGTCGTGCTCGTCATTGTGCTCATGCGGCTGCTGCGGCGCATCCAGGAACAGCAGCGCCGCCAGACGCTCGCCACCGTCACCCCCATCGAAATGACCTCAGGAGAACGCCGGGCAGCTTAATCAAGTTCAACAATCGGAGTTTCACCGCGCGGAAGAAGGGCTTCTCGTCAGTCAGATCCTGAATCGGATGAGGAGCCTTTTTCTTTTCTCCCAGAGCTCCCGCATGAGCGAACAAAATTTGAAATTTCAAATTTGCAAATTCCAAATTATTCGCCGAAGAACTTTTCCACTTCCTCAATCTTCGTCGTCCGCTTGTACGCCGGCAGGCTGTTCACGAACACCTTCCCGTACTGCTTCTTCAGAATGCGATTGTCCAGCAGCGCCAGCAGGCCCCGGTCGTGCAGCGACCGAATCAAACGTCCGAATCCCTGCTTCAACGTGATGACTGCACTCGGCACCTGGTAGTCGAAGAACGCGTTGCCCCCGGCGCGGTCGATGGCCTTGATGCGCGCCGCCACCACGGGATCGTTCGGCACCGCGAAGGGCAGCCGGTCGATGATGACGCAGCTCAGTTGCTCGCCCTGCACGTCCACGCCCTGCCAGAACGACGAGGTCGCGAACAGCACCGCGTGCGGCGTACTTCGGAATTCCTCCAGCAGCGCGCTTTTCGGCGCCGAGCCCTGGATGAGCAGCGGGTAATCGATCTCGCCCAGCAGGCGCTCGTGGATGTCGTGCATCTGCGCGTAGCTCGTGAAAAGGCAAAACGCGCGCCCCTGGCTGATCTGCAGCAACCGCCGGATGCATTCGGCCGCCTTCGGAGCGAAGGCCGCATCGCGCGGATCGGGCAGGTCCGGCGGCACGTACAGAATCGCCTGCTCCGGATAATTGAAGTGCGAGGGCACGATGAGCTCGCGCGCGTTATCGATGCCCAGGCGGTTCTTCAGGTAATCGAAGCCGCCGCCTACCGCCAGCGTTGCCGAAGTCAGCACCGCCGTGTCCAGCCGTGCAAACAGGTATTCGCGCAGGATCTGCGACACATCAATCGGCGTCGCCTGCAATGCCACATGCTGCCTGCCGCGGGTGTGGGACCGGCTGCCCTCAGCCGGTCCCATCCGGCCGCTTCGTTCGTTGCGATT
>JBOGLI010000127.1:0-2193 GCA_050746165.1 Terriglobales bacterium
GATCGAGCCCATCACCAAGTTCATCCAGACCACGCCCGATGAAGGCGCGCCCGTCAGCCAGCGCACCGAAGCCTACATTTTTTACGACGACGACAACATCTATCTCGGCTTCAAGTTCTGGGACGATCCCAAGCTGATCAATCACCGCATGGCCGGTCACGATACCCCGACCGGCTCCGATAGCGCCGACTTTCTCATCGACACCTTCCGCGACCGCCGCACCGGCTATTGGTTCAGCATCAGCGCCGGCGGCGTCGAATTCGACGGCACCGTCAACGACCTCAACGGTAACGGCGGCTTCGAAAGTATCGATTTCAGTTGGGACGGCATCTGGCAGGCCAAAAGCGTGGTCGAGGACTGGGGCTGGTCCGCGGAAGTGGTGATTCCGTTCAAGTCAATCCGCATGTCGCGCGCCTCCACGCAGGACTGGGGAATCAACATCTGCCGCGAAATCCTGCGCCGCCAGGAGTTCGCGTACATGGTGCCGGTGCCGCGTTATGAAGGCGGACTCAAACCCTCGCGCACCGCCACCATGGAACTCGATCACGTCCACGTTGGACGCAACCTTGAGATCATCCCGTTTTTCTCCAGCGCCTACCGCTCCGGCGGACGCCAGCCCGAACTTCAGGGATACAAGGCCGACGGCGGTCTCGACGTGCGCTACGGCCTCTCCGCCAATCTTACCGCCAACCTCACGATAAATCCCGACTTCGCCGACACTGAAGCCGACGAGTTCACTCCCTCGCTCTCGCGCTTTGAAATTTTCTTCCCCGAGAAACGAAAGTTCTTCACCGAGGGCGCCAATTACTTCAAGACTCCCTTCGACCTTTTCTTCTCGCGTCGTGTCGGCGAACGCCTCTCCGACGGCGATCCGCAGCGCATCCTGCAAGGCGGCAAGATCACCGGACGCGCCGGACGCTGGACCATCGGCGGCCTCGAGGCTTTCACGCAGGAGCGCAAGTTCATTGACCCCGGCACGCAAATGCAACTCACCGCGCCGGGCGCTTTTTTCGGCGTCGTGCGCCTGCAGCACGACATTTTTCAGAAATCGGCGATCGGCTTCATGTCCGTCGTGCGGCGCCAGGGCAGCGGCGACATCGGGCAAAACGAGAGCACGCACGGCGTGGACGTCAGCCTGCTGAAGGGCCAGCACCTGGCGTGGAATTCGCAATTCATTGCCAATTCAAACGATGCGCATCCCGGAATCAACGGCCAGCACCTCGGCTGGATTTCGCAATTTGCCTACGGCTCCAACACCTGGGACTACGGGGTCGCCGGTGAATTCCTCGGCCGCGAAGTCGATATGAGCAATACTGGATTCGAGCCGCAGACCGACCGCTGGTCGGGTCAGTCGTACGTTCACTTCAAGCCGTTCATCAATCGCGACGGCATCCGCCAGTTGACCTTCGGCGCGGCCTTCCTGCAAAGCAACGGAACGCGCGGCGAGATCGAAGACTCGGCCGCGACCGGTACGTTCCAGGTCCAGTTCAAGAACTTCTGGCAGGCGCAGGTGCAATATTCCTATAACCGAACCCGCTTTTTCGGATTCACGCCGGCGTTTGCCCAACTGCCCACCACGCGCCTCTACCTGGTTCCTTATACGCAGTACCAGGTCTCGACTCCGCAGAGCGGAATCGTGACCTTCACCGCGTACTATGAGCCGGCAAAAATCGTGCAGTACAACGAGGGCTTCTACGGCCGTTCTCGACAGGGCAGCATCAATGCCACCGCGCGACTCGGCAACCGCCTGCGCTGGCAGGTGAGCGCCGTCGACATCAACGAGTCGCTGCTCACCGGCGTCCACTTTCAGCACCGCCAGTTTTATCTCTCGCGCGTGTTTTACCAGTTCAGTCCTAAGTGGCGTGCGCGCGTACTGGCGCAGTACGCGAAGGACAGGCACGGCAACAACCTTAGCTGGAACTCGCTCGTCGCCTACGACTTCACCGCGCGCAGCGCCTTTTACGTCGGCTACAACCGCCAGCGCCGACTCCCCTTCGATCCGGGCGATCTCGGCAACCAGGTGTTCATGAAAATGTCGTACTTGTTCGGATTTTGAATCGGTTTGTATCAGGGCACGGCTTCAGCCGTGCCGCTCGGAGCCGCGGTTTTCGCGGCTTTAGCTGGTGGCTCGATTCTATTGACAATCCCGGCCTATAACTAGAGCGTGTTTCAAAAACACCTCCGGAGTGTAAT
>JBOGLI010000128.1:0-14751 GCA_050746165.1 Terriglobales bacterium
TTGGTAACCTGATCACGCTCAGGAAGGCGCCGATTACTAACGACCAATAACCAGCAACCAACTACTGGTCGCGATTCGCGTCCACGCATTCATTCACAAAACGGGGATAGCTGCGGAAATTTGGAAGCGCAGCATGGAATGCGCGTCGCGCAAGGCCTGCTCGACTTCGGCGGGCGTTTCGGCGCGCGCAAAGATGAATCCCAGGTACGAGGCGCCCTCCGGCAGCGGCACCAGCTTCTGGCGGTATTTGGCGGTGATTTCGATGTGGTCGATTGCGGGAACGCGCTCGGCTTCCTCTGATCCTTCTACTCCCTCGTAAAAGCCTTCGTGTGGAATCGGAATCATCATGACGCCGGAAGCGCAGGATTCACGGGAATATCCGCTGACGTCTTCGCCCGCGGCGTGGCGGAGGATCAATTCCTCGAGCGACACAGCATCTGGGTGCCCCACACATCGCGCCGCCACATTTGTCGCTACCACACCGCCCTCTCGGCGCGATGTGTGGGAATGCGACCCAAATCGCAGCGCCCCCGCGCACAAGCCGCCGATAGGGCGGGCGGCGATGTCGAGCATCCACGCGCCTTCGTCGTTCAGACGCAGCTCGATGTGCACCGGACCATCGGTGAGTCCAAGCGCACTCACCGCCTGCTCGGCACAAACCGTGAGCTGACGCTGTTCGCCATCGGAGGCGCGCGACGGCGTGACGTAAATCGTTTCTTCGAAATGGGGACCGTCGAGCGGGTCAGGCTTGTCGAAGATTGCCAGCACGCGTAATCGCCCGCCGGTCACAAGGCCTTCGAGCGCGAACTCGCGGCCGGGAATGAAGCTCTCCACCTGGATCCAGCCGGTGGTTTCCTCTCGCAGGATTTTCACATCCTTGTCGCCGAGCAGGCGGCGGATGCGCGCGAACGCCTCCGCGAATTCCGCTTCCTTGTTGGCGCGGATAACGCCCCGGCTCGCGCTCAGGCCGAGCGGCTTGAGCACGCAGGGATAGGGAACGGCGCGCGCTGCCAGGTGTTCGTCGGAGTGCGCCTTGAAGCGCTGGTACCACGGCACGCGCATGCCGGCCGCCTTGTAGCGTTCGCGCGCGACGAATTTGTTGCGGCAGGCTTCGACCGCCTCAGGGGGATGGAAGCGCAGTCCCAGTTCGAGGGCGGTCACGGCGGCGGTCATGGTGGGAGCGTCGCCGATCGCGATTACGCCGTCGATGGCATGGCGCGAAGCGAACTCGCGGATTTTCGCCGCCGACGCCTTTGGCTGGTGAAAATGAATGGGCAGCGCCCCGTCGCGCCAGGGGTCCTCGAGCGCATGACAGTTGTTGCTCGCCAGGACCAGCGGAAATCCGGCGCGTTCGGCGGCGTCGCGGAACTGCTGCGCCTGATAGCCGGTGGTGGTCGTGAGCAGGAGGAGACGGGGCACAAGTCATTCTATCGGGTCATCGGGCCAACAGCACATCGGGTGATCGGGTCATCGGGTCACTAAAAGCAAACGGGCCGCTGATCAACGCAGATGAACGCTGATCGAAAACACAATCGATCATGTTCATCCCTCATGCGTCGATCACCGTTCGTCAGGGGCTCGAATGTTGACCCGATGACCGGATGAGCCGATGACCCGATTTGTCATTGACCCGATGTTTTATAATCCGCCGTTCATCCAGGAGGGGCGTTCATGCGATCTATATCTCGTATTGCGACAGTTGCCGGGCTGGTGTTGGCGGTGGCGGGAGCGGCGAGGCCGCAGCGTCCGCAAGCGGACGCGTTGGCCGGCTTTACGGCGCAAGACGCGCAGCAACAGCGCGATTGGGAGCAGAAGTTCCGCACCATTCCGCAGCCCAACAACATGCGCGATTACATGCAGCACCTGGCGGCGCATCCACACCATGTCGGCTCGCCGTGGGACAAACAGAACGCCGAGTGGCTGCTTTCGACCTTCAAGTCATGGGGTTTGGACGCGCACATCGAGACCTTCGACGTGCTCTTTCCCACCCCCAAGCAGCGACTGGTGGAAATGACGGCGCCGGTGCGGTTCACGGCGAAGCTGGAAGAACCCGCCGTTCCCGACGATCCGACCAGCGGGCAAAAGGCCGAACAACTACCGACCTATAACGCCTACTCCGCCGACGGCGACGTGACCGGTCCGCTGGTGTACGTCAATTACGGCGCGCCCGCCGATTACGAGCAACTGGATCGGTTGGGCATCTCCGTGAAAGGCGCCATCGTCATCGCGCGCTATGGCCAGACCTGGCGCGGCATCAAGCCGAAGGTTGCGGCCGAGCACGGCGCCATCGGCTGCATCATTTATTCCGATCCGCGCGACGATGGCTACTTTGCGGGCGACGTTTTTCCCAATGGTCCATATCGCCCCCTGGAAGGCGTGCAGCGCGGCAGCGTCGAAGACATGCCGCTTTATCCCGGCGATCCACTGACGCCCGGCGTCGGCGCGACCAAGGATGCGAAGCGGCTCGCGCTCACCGATGTGAAGGTGTTCACGAAAATTCCCGTGCTGCCCATTTCCTACGGCGACGCCACCGCCCTGCTGCAACATCTCACCGGGCCGGTCGCGCCGGAAGCTTGGCGTGGCGCGCTGCCGTTCACCTATCACGTTGGACCGGGACCATCGACAGTGCACCTGGTAGTCAAGTCGAACTGGGACATCAAGCCGGTCAACGACGTGATCACCACGATTCCCGGATCGCAGTATCCGAACGAGTGGGTAGTGCGCGGCAACCACTACGACGGTTGGGTGAATGGCGCGCAAGACCCGATCTCCGGACAGATCGCGGAGATGGAAGAATTGCGCGCGTATTCCGAATTGCTCAAGCAAGGATGGCGGCCGAAGCGCACGATTATCTACGCATCATGGGACGGCGAGGAGCCGGGACTGTTGGGATCGACCGAGTGGGGTGAAGAGCACGCGCAGGATTTGCAGCAGCACGCCGTCGCTTACATCAACTCCGACAGCAATAGCCGCGGGTTTCTCGGCATGGAAGGATCGCACTCTCTCCAGACGTTCATCAACGACGTCGCACGCGACATAACCGATCCGGAGACGAACCTCTCGGTGTGGAAACGCGACGAGCTCCGCGCCATTCGGAATGCGCATGCCGCCGAAGAGCGGGAGCAGATCCGGCGCGCCGGCCCACTGCGCATCTCTGCACTCGGTTCCGGCTCCGACTACACTGTGTTTCTCGATCACCTCGGGATTGCGTCGGTGAATCTCGGGTTCGGCGGCGAGGCCGGCGGCGGGATTTATCACTCCATCTACGACGATTTCTACTGGTACACGCATTTCGACGATCCGCAATTCGTCTACGGCCGCGCCCTGGCGCAGACCGCTGGTACGGCGGTCATGCGACTGGCCGATGCGGATGTGCTGCCGTTTAACTTCTCCGATATGGCGGCGACCATCGGGCGGTACGTGGATGAATTGCAGAAGCTGGCGTCGAGCCGGCGCGATGATGCCATCGAGCGCAACCGCGAACTCGATGAAGGCGTGTATGCGGCGACGGACGATCCAACAAAGAAACTCGTCGCGCCCCCGCGCGCGAAGGTCCCGCCATACCTGAATTTCGCGCCGCTGCAAAATGCGGTCGATCAATTGAAGCAAGCCGCGCAGCGCTACGAGGCGGCATTCCGTAAGGCCAACGGACCGAACCCCGAGGCGAACGCGAAAATCATCGAAACGGAGCGGGCGCTGATGTCGAACGAGGGATTGCCCGGCCGTCCGTGGTTTAAGCATCAGATTTACGCGCCCGGCTTCTACACCGGATACGGGGTGAAGACGATCCCGGCGGTGCGCGAGGCGATCGAGCAGGACAACTGGAAGCTCGCCGAGCAGCAGGAGGCCAACGTGGCGGGCGTGCTGCAGCACGAGGCTTCCGTTATCGACGAGGCGGCGGCCGCGCTGGAAAAGAAGTAAATCGAACCCATACCCTGAACCGCAGGTGATGGAAATCACATCCATTGCCTGCGGTTTCGTTTCTTATGGACAACGAAAAGCGGAGATTCGCGGTGTTCTTCCTGACCGTCCTGGCAATCTGGACGCTGATGAACGCGTACGTCTGGTGGCGCATCGCCACGCTGCCGGTCGGCGTGCGCGCCATGCCTCGCGCAGCATTCATCGGGATCGCCGCATTTCTGTGGATCAGCTATATCGCGGCACGATTCGCGGAGCGGGCGGGCCTTACGGAGATCGGCCGCGTGCTGGAGTGGGTGGGCGCGCACTGGCTGGGAATCGTGTTCCTCGCGCTCGTGTGCTTTCTTGCCGCGGACATCGTCACCGGCTTCGGACACTGGCTGACCGGCGTCGCCCCGCGCTTGCGGTTGATTGCGGCGTGCGTGGCGGCGGTGTTGGCGATCGTCGCCAACGTGCAGGGAAGACGCGCGCCGGTAGTGCATGACTACGAGGTGCAGTTGGCCGGATTACCTGCGAATCTGGATGGTACGAAAGTCGTGGTTTTGTCCGACACGCACCTGGGCACGATGATCGGTGACGATTGGCTCGATCAGAGGATCGCCGAGGTGCAGGCGCTGCGCCCCGACATCATCATTCTCGCCGGAGACATCATCGAGGGCGACGACGAGGAAAAAGAAGAGCGGCTCGTTGGTTCGTTCCGCAAGTTGTCGGCGCCGATGGGCGTGTGGGCGGTGACGGGCAACCACGAGTACTACGCCGGACTGGACCATTCACTGAAGCTGCTGCACGACGCGGGCGCGCGCGTGCTGCGCGATGAGCATGTGGAGCTGCGTCCGGGCCTGGTGCTGGCCGGAGTGGACGACCTGACGGCCCGTCGGCAACGCGGCGGGGAGATCGGCGGCTACATCGATAGGGCGCTCAACGGCCGCGCACCAGGCGCGACCATCTTTATCTCGCACTCGCCCATGCTGCCGGAACGCGCGGCGGCGCTCGGCGCCAACATCATGATCTCCGGTCACACGCACAGCGGACAGATCTGGCCGTTCAATTATGCGGTGCGGGCGTTCTATCCATTGGTCGTAGGACGATACAACGTCAACGGGATGACGGCGATCGTCTGCCGCGGCACGGGAACCTGGGGACCGAGAATGCGGCTGTGGGGAAGAGGGGAAATCCTGCAAATTGTCCTGCGGTCCGGCGAAAAGAAAAGCTAGCCGCGGATCAACGCGGACAAACGCGGATAAGAAACAAAAATCTTCAGCGCAGAGATCGCGGAGAGGCAGAGGGCGCAGACCTAGTCGGCGGTGCCTTCGAGGTGGGTGAGGCGGTTCTCATGTATTTGGGCCACGCGCACCAAACCGGCGATCGATTCGACCATGCGTTTGTTGGTTTCGTGTTGCTCAGCTACAAACGTCTCGACCGATCCTTGGAACTTGTTCGTAGAGTCTTGCAATTCCCGAACATCGAGGGTGAGCAATTCGACGGTTTGGGTTA
This sequence comes from Terriglobales bacterium, assembly GCA_050746165.1. Taxonomy (GTDB): domain Bacteria; phylum Acidobacteriota; class Terriglobia; order Terriglobales; family Acidobacteriaceae; genus DAISJI01. The sequence goes on from JBOGLI010000128.1 coordinate 5,413, forward strand.
GAGCTTCGAGTCTCTCGTCGATGTTCATATGCTTGCTCGGTCTACTCAATGTTCGCGCCCGGTAGCGCAGCGGGTCAAGCGATTACGTCAAGGGCGAGTGTGACTGTGCGGTTCCTCACGTCAAGGCGGGGAGCCACAACGCGTCGTCGGCGCCCGCCCTGTTGAACCAACTCAGTAAACCCCAATCCCTAGTGCTTTTGACCGAACCGCCCACAAGCCCCAGACCCAGCCGGTCGCAAAGTGCGACTCGGCAGATGGTCACAGCCCCTAAGTAACTGAGCACACACAAATAACCTTAAAAATTCCTGTTGACTTACAACCATTTAGACGTAAGATGTGGTCGAAAGTGGTTAGAAGTGGTCGGACTGTGGTGGTCGGTGGTTCGGGCGTCTCGGTGAGGGGACGCTAGTGGAATGAGCGAAAAACTCCTCCAAAACGACCCCGAAAGTGAACTGAAAGCCGCCGTTTCGACCGTTTTAGCCTCCTTGCTGGTGATTGAACATGTTTCGCGGCAACGCTCCAACCCGCGTCGACGAAAAGGGACGGTTAAAGGTCCCGGCGGAGTTCAAGCGCGTCGTGGACGAAAAATACAGCGAGAAATTCTACATCACCTCGCTGGACGGCAAGAGTGCACATATTTATCCCTTCGAGGAATGGGAGCGGATCGAGCAAAAGCTGGCGGGGCTCTCCAATTTCAATCCGACGAAGAAAAAGTTTCTCACCCGCACCAATTACTACGGGGCGGTGGTGGAGATGGACGGCCAGGGCCGGGTCCTGCTGCCGCAGTTGTTGCGGGAAGAGGCGGGGCTGAAGGGCGATGTGGCCGTTTTGGGGTACTTGAATCACCTGGAAGTCCGGGGCATGGAAGAAGTTCGAACCGAAGTAACCGAACCTTTCACGGACGATGACACCAAGAGTCTCGACGAACTGGGCATTTAACGGTGGAAGAGACAGGGGAAGAGGCCCCCAGGGGCCGGCGTGGCAGCGAGATGGGTCACGTTTCAGTTCTTTTCAAAGAAGCGATCGATTTTCTGGCGGTCAAGCCTGGCGGGCTCTATGTGGACGCCACGGTTGGACTGGGCGGCCACGCGGTGGAAATCGCAAGGCGCCTCGGCCGACCGGGTCGTTTGATTGGGCTCGATAAGGACCCGGCGGCGATCGAGCGGGCTTCCGAACGTTGGAAGCAGCTCGGCGAAGACGCTCCCGAGATCCGGTTGATGCACAGCTCGTTTGCGGAGCTGGCGTCGCTGGTGGAAGAGGGCAGCGTCGATGGCGTGCTGGCGGACCTGGGCGTGAGCTCGTTGCAGTTGGACGATGCGGCACGCGGGTTCAGCTTTCGCGCCGATGCCCCGCTGGACATGCGGATGAATCCGCAGTCCGGGCTGACTGCCGAACAAGTGGTAAACCAGCTCAGCGAGCGCGAGCTCGCGGATCTGATTTACGAATTCGGTGAGGAAAGGAGGTCGCGGAGAATCGCCAGAGCCATTGTTCGGGCGCGGCCGATACGTAGCACGCAACATCTTGCTGAAGTGGTATCGGCCGCGGCCCGGCCAATGAAACCAGGCATTCACCCCGCAACCTTAACCTTTCAAGCTCTCCGGATTTACGTGAATCGCGAGCTGGACGACCTGCGAAAGCTGCTGCAAAGCGCGCCGCGGGTGCTCAAGACGGGCGGACGGCTGGTAATCATCAGCTTCCACTCGCTCGAGGACCGAATGGTCAAAGACGCGTTGCGCGAGGGCGCACGCGAGGGAACCTACCGGCTGCTGACGAAAAAGCCGGTGAGTGCCGGAGAGGAAGAGGTCCGGCGGAACCCGCGGTCGCGGTCGGCAAAGATGCGGGCGGCGGAGCGGGTGTGAATAAGTTTGTGGATTTTGTGCAAAACATCGCTGGCCGACAATATCGGGTAGATGATGTTTTGAAAAAAAGTTCCGGGACGGCGTCGCCTCTCAATTAGGGCGAACAAAGAACAAGGTCCCACCTGAAAACCTTCCATTCGGCGCCGTCCCGGAAGGAATCAGGCGGAGTGGAGGTTGAATATGTACAGCGGACACATGCTGCAGGAACTGATGGAGATGGTGGCGCGGGCGGAGCAGAACGCGCGCGAGATGAAGCTCGAGCAGAACGACGAGCTGGCGAAGGCGTTGTACGCGCCGGCGCTCCTGCACGAGGCTTCCAACCGGGCTTACATGGGAGCGGCGTAAATGGCGGCGAGCACCGTCCAATTCGTGGGCGCCAGCCGGCGCGCGTGGCCGGGAACGCCGGAAATTTATTTTCCGCAGGCGATCGACAACTCGCGCGTGGTGAAGGTTGCCGACGGGGAGCGGCGCCGCGAGATGGCGCATTTCTCCATCGCGCTGGTGGTCCTGTTCGTATTCGTGATGCTGTACGCGTGGCAGCACTTCAGCGCCATCGAATACGGATACAAGATCGAGGCGGCGCGGACGCAGCGCGACACGCTGGCGGAAAACAACCGCGAGCTGCGCCTGGAAATGGCATCGTTGCGCGATCCGGAACGAATTGACGCGCTGGCGCGGCGGATGGGACTGGAGACGCCGCAGGTCGGCCAGGTGGTGCGCATGGATCCGACAGAGCGCGACCTGGGCGGGCCGGTGATGGCGCGCAATTCGGCGGCCGACGTGGCGGTGATTTCGAATCCGTAAAGCTTGGTTTCCGCCGGCAGACTGCCGGCGGAACCGTCGGCTGAGAAGCCGGCGCTACGGGCGGCGCCTCAACCAGGGCGCCGTTTGTTCTTTGAACCGTCATTGGTTGTTGGTGATTGGTGGCTGGTAACAACGGCAATCAGCCGAATACCAACAACCAATCACCAATAACCAACAACAAGTCGGGCAGACCCGAATACAACGTGCCGGCAAGAAACTCTCCCAACCCGAAACGTCGCCTCTACACGCTAGGGGCCTTTTTTGTTTTCTGGGTGCTGGCGATCTCGTTTCGGCTGGTGCAGCTCGAGGTAGTGCAGTACGGCGAGTGGATGCAGCGCGCGGCCCGCCAGCAGCAGCGCAGTATCGAGGTGGCGGCGAGACGCGGGAACATCTACGACCGCAACGGTCACGAGTTGGCGATGTCGATCAACGTGGACTCGGTGTTCGCCGTTCCCAGCGAAATTCCGGACCCGGAGAACACTGCCAACCTGATTGGACACGTGCTCGGCATGTCGCCGGCGGAGATCGCGGCCAAGATTCGCGGCTCGCATAACTTCACTTGGATTGCGCGCAAGATCGATGGCGAGGAGAGCAAGCGCCTGCACGCGCTGAACCTGCGCGGCATTTACTTCGAAAGAGAACCCAAGCGTTTTTATCCCAAGCGCGAGCTGGCGGCGCAGACCCTGGGCTACGTCGGGGTGGACGACGAGGGGCTGGGCGGGATCGAACACGAGTTCGACGGACAACTGCGCGGCACGGCCGGGCGGATGCAGATCGTGATGGACGCGCGGCGCAAGTGGTTCGGCCGGGTGGAGAAGAACCCCGATCCGGGCGAGAACGTCGTCCTGACGATCGACGAAAAAATCCAGTACATCGCCGAGCGCGAGCTGGAACAGGCAATCCGTGATACGCAAGCTGAGGCGGGGACGGTGGTCGTGCAGAACCCGAACACCGGCGAAATCCTGGCACTTGCCAGCCGGCCGACGTTCAATCCGAATTCGTTCGAGCATGTGCCGCTGGAGGCGCTGAAGAACCGGGCGGTTTCGGACATGTACGAGCCGGGCTCGGTGTTCAAGATCGTCACCTATTCGGCGGCGCTGCAAGAGGGGCTGATCCATCCCGAGGACCCGATCGACACGCAGGGTGGCGTGATCACGATCGGCAACATCCGCATCCACGACCTGCACAAGCTGGGCGTAATTCCGATCGCCGACGCACTCGCCCACTCCAGCGACGTGGCCGCGGTGAAGGTCGGAATGAAGCTCGGCGACGACCGCTTATATAGCTACATCCATAACTACGGCTTCGGGCAGCCGACGGGGATAGAGTTGCCGGGCGAAACGCGGGGCGTAGCGCGGCCGACCAGCCGCTGGTCGAAGGTATCGATTGGCGCGATCTCGATCGGGCAGGAAGTGGGCGTCACGCCGCTGCAACTGGTGTCGATGGTGTCGACGATCGCCAACGACGGGGTGTACACACCGCCGCGGATCGTCGCGGGCGTGGTGCCTTCGCGCGCGACGCCGCAAACGGTCACGTTTCGTCCGGCACAACAGCGGCGCGTGGTATCTCCGCTTACCGCCGTCGAAATGAAGAAGATGCTGGAGGGCGTCGTGCTGTACGGCACCGCCAAGCGCGCCATCCTCGACGGCTACTCGTCGGCGGGAAAAACGGGAACGGCGCAGATCATTGATCCGGCGACGGGAGCGTATTCGAAATCAAGATACGTGGCGACGTTTGCGGGATTTGCGCCGGTGAATAACCCGGCCATTACGGTGCTCGTCAGCCTCCGCGCGCCGAAAGGACTGCACCAGGGCGGGCAAGTATCGGCGCCCGTATTCGCGCGCGTCGCGCAGCAGGTGCTGGCCTATCTGAACGTGCCGCACGATGTCGAGCTCGATCCGAAGCGGCTGCAATTGCGGGCGTCCGCGAACAACGACGATCTAAGCGACGACTCACCGGACCGCGTGGGCGACGGCTGGGCCACTGCTGACGCCAGCGCGAACCCCGATCCGGCGCCGCCTGTAAATCCGGTGAAAGCTGAAAAGCCGGCGGTAGCGAAGGCGGAAGCGCCGGTTGAATCGCCGCCATCCGCGCCACCGAAACCCGCGGATGGGACCGTGGTACTCGACGTAGGCGGCGGCGTGACCGTGCCGTCGTTTGTCGGTAAGACGATGCGGGCGGCGGTCGAAACGGCACAAGGTGCGGGAATCGAATTGGAGGCGGTGGGAAGCGGGTTGGCACGCGACCAGTCGCCGGCGCCCGGAAGCCACGTCGCGGGCGGCGCACGAGTGGTGGTAAGGTTCGCGAGATAGTCCTTAGTGCTCAGAAATCGCGTTTTGGCTAAGCACTCAGCACTAAGCACTCTGCACTTCTTCGTATAATCCACTAATCATGCGCTTTCTTGAACTTCTCGACGGCGTCGAATATCTCTCGGTCGAGGGGGACGCGGAGATCTCCGGGTTGGATTACGACTCGCGACGGGTGAAGCCCGGCTGGTGCTTCGTCGCCATGAAGGGGGAGACCACAGACGGCAACCGGTACATTGCAACCGCCATTGAGAAAGGCGCAGTGGCGGTGATCACGGATTCGGAAGATCCCACGGTTGCGGAAGTCGGAAGAGTAGCGCACCCCACAGTTGCGTGGGCGCGCGTGGCGCACGGACGACGGGCGCTCGCACGGGCGAGCGCGAATTTCTACCGGCGTCCAGCGGAACGGCTGATGAATACGGGCATCACAGGCACGAATGGAAAGACGACCACATCGTTCCTGGTGGAAACCGTACTGCACGCGGCCGGGCGAAAGACAGCGCTGATTGGGACGGTGGAGTATCACGTCGCGGGGCGCGTGGAGCCGGCGCCGCACACTACGCCGGAGCCGTTGGAGATCAACCAGATTCTAAGTGAGGCGTTGCGCGGGGGCGCGAGCGAATCGGTGATGGAGGTGTCGTCGCACGCGCTCGCGCAGGAACGGGTGTACGGCATTCCCTACGACGTCGCGATTTTTACCAACCTCACGCAGGACCATCTCGATTACCACAAGACATTCGACGAGTACTTCCGCTCGAAGCGCATGTTGTTCGAAGGCGTGGGGACGTTCCCGCCGCGTGCAGCGGTGCTCAATATCGATGACAAGTACGGCAAAGAATTGGTGGACTTTTCCAAGTCGCGCTCGAAGGTGTTTACCTACGGATGGTCGAGCGGCGATTTCCACGCGGAAAAAGTGGACATGGGGATGAAGGGCACGCGCTTCGACCTGGTCACGCCCGACGGTCCCATCCCGGTGTGGTCGCCGATGATCGGGCGCGTGAATGTGTACAACATCCTGGCCGCGGCGGCGGCAGGCTATGCGCGCGACTGCACCCGTCAACAGATTCTCGGCGGAATCGAGCGCCTGACGAGCGTTCCCGGGCGCTTCGAGAAAGTGGACAACGGCCAGCCGTTTACCGTCGTGGTCGATTACGCCCACACCGACGACGCGTTGCGGAACCTGACCCGCGTCGCGCGGGAGTTCGTCACCCAGGCCGGAGCGGGGCGGGTGATCACCGTCTTCGGATGCGGCGGCGATCGCGATCGCGCCAAGCGCCCGCTGATGGGCGAGGCCGCGGGCAAGGGAAGCGATTACGTCATCCTGACCTCCGACAATCCGCGCAGTGAAGACCCCGTCGCAATCATCAATGATGCCAAGCCGGGGCTGGAGCGCACCGGGTGCCCGTACGAGGTTGAGCCGGACCGCACCAAGGCGATTGCGGATGCAGTGCGGCGCGCCAAGCCAGGTGACATCGTGCTGATTGCCGGCAAAGGTCACGAGAAAGTGCAGGTCACGCGAGAGGGCTCGCACCCGTTCGATGATGTCGAGGTCGCGCGCGCGGCCTTGGCATCCGCCGGATATATCCCCGGGGGCACCGCATGAACCTCCCGCTGGCGCGCATCGCGGAATTCATCCGCGCGGACGGCAGTTTCGATCGTGACGAGGTCGTGAGTGGGTACTCGATCGATTCGCGCACCATCCAACCCGGCGAGCTGTTTTTCGCGGTCAAGGGCGAACGCTTCGATGGGCACGATTTTGTGGAGGCGGCACTGGAGCGCGATGCCGCCGGGGTGGTGGTCGCGCGCGAACAGGCGGCGCGCTATCAAAGCAAATCGAGGCTGCTGGTCGTGCCGGAGCCGCTGGAGGCGCTGCAACGGCTCGGCCGCAGCGTGCGGCGTTTGTGGAATAAGCCGCTGGTCGCCATCACCGGGTCGGCAGGGAAGACGACGACGAAAGAAGCGATTGCCGCGCTGCTGGCGACGAAGTTCAAGGTTCTCAAGTCGGAAGGGAATCTGAACAATCACTTCGGGCTTCCGCTGCAATTGCTCAAGCTGCGGCAGGAGCACGAGATCGCGGTCGTCGAACTGGGCATGAACCATGCCGGGGAGATTACGGCGCTGGCGGCGATTGCGCAGCCGGACATCGGTGTGGTCACCAACGTCGCCCCGGTGCATCTTGGATTTTTCGATTCGATCGCCGGAATCGCGCGCGCGAAGTACGAGCTGATCCAGAGCCTGTCGGCGAATGGAGTCGCCGTACTGAATGCCGATGACGAATATGTGTCGCAATTCGGGCGCGACTTTGCGGGGCGGGTGCTGACCTTCGGCATCGAGCGCCCGGCGACGGTCTGCGCGCAGAACATTCGCGAGTTGGGGACGGATGGTTCGGAATTCGAGGTGGTTGCAGATTCAAAGCGCGCCGTGGCCCGTCTGCCGCTGATCGGGCGTCACAACATTTATAACGCGCTCGCGGCGGTCACCGTGGCCCTGGAGCGCGGCGTCGCACTCGAGCAGGCGGCGGGGACGCTCGCGTCTCTAATGCCGTCGGACAAACGCGGCCAAGTGCTGGAAATCGCGGGCGCGACCGTCATTAACGATTCCTACAACTCCAACCCGAAGGCCTTGGACTCCGTGGTGGACGCGTTGGCGGGAATGCCGGCGAAGGGGCGGCGGATCGTCGTCGCCGGCGAGATGCTCGAACTTGGTCCCGCTACCGACGATCTGCACCGGCGCAGCGGTGAGCACATGGCGGAGCGAAAGATCGATGTGCTGATCGGAGTACGTGGTGCGGCCCGTCAGATGGTGGAAGCCGCGAGCGCCAAAGGCATGCGGACCGAGTTTGTCGATACACCCGAGCAGGCCGGGGAATGGTTAGCGCGCGAGATCCGGCCCGGGGACCTGGTACTGCTGAAGGCGTCGCGGGGAGTGCGGCTCGAGAAGGCGATCGAGACGTGGAAAGACGTAATCCGAAATCGGTAGTTCGTAATTCGGCACGTGCGCGGGACCTCGGTACCGAATTACGAATTACGGATTACGAATTACGTGCTGTATGCTGTTGCGAAGTTCGCGGAGAAGCGATACGCGAAAGGGAGAGTGATTGCTCTACTGGCTTCTTTTTCAGGTGCTGTTCCGTTATTTTTCGCCCTTTCGCATTTTCCGGTACCTGACATTCCGCACCGCGTTCGCATCGCTCACCGCACTGTTCATGGGGCTCATCGTCGGCCCGGCCATCATTCGTAAGCTGAAAGAATTCCAGATCTCGCAGTACATCCGCGAGGAAGGTCCCAAGGCGCACCAGAAAAAAGCGGGCACGCCGACCATGGGCGGGCTGCTGATCGTGATCGCCGTCGTAGTGCCGACGCTGCTGTGGGCCGACCTAAGCAACATCTATATATGGCTGGCCGTGTTCGCGACAACGGCCTTCGGCGCCATCGGTTTTGCCGACGATTACCTGAAGGTCGTGAACCGGCGCAACCTGGGCCTGACCGGGCGCAGCAAGCTCATGCTTCAGGTGCTGGTCAGCGTGATGGTCGCGGTCGTCCTTATTCTTCTGCAGGCGAAGGGGACGTACTCCACGCACCTGATGGTGCCGTTCTTCAAGAATTTCCGGCCAGACCTGGTGATCACGCCGCTGGTGAAAAATCCGTACCTGTGGCCGGTCGCGTTCCTGCCGTTTATCGCGTTCGTGGTGCTGGTCATCGTCGGGTCTAGCAACGCCGTCAACCTAACGGACGGGTTAGACGGCTTGGCGATCGGGTGCACGGTCATCGCCGCCGGCGCGCTGACGGTGCTGACGTACGTCAGCGGCCACGCCGTGCTTTCCGATTACCTCGAACTGCAGCGCATGCCGCAGGTCGGTGAGCTAACTATTTTCTGCGGCGCGATGGTCGGGTCGGCGATCGGATTTCTCTGGTACAACGCGCACCCGGCCGAAGTTTTCATGGGCGACGTGGGCTCGCTGGCGCTGGGCGGCGCGATCGGCACCATCGCGGTGATCATCAAGCAGGAACTGCTTCTGCCATTCATCGGCGGCGTATTCGTGATCGAAGCGATCTCGGTCATCCTGCAGGTCGGGTCGTACAAGCTGCGCAAGAAACGCATCTTCAAGATGGCGCCAATCCATCACCACTTTGAACTGATGGGATGGTCGGAGTCGAAGATCATTGTGCGCTTCTGGATCGCCTCGCTGGTGTTTGCCTTGTTCGCGCTGACCACGCTTAAACTGAGATAATTTCCACCACGGAGACTGAGTCGCGGAGAAGAATTTCTTCTCGAAGTTTTACCAATGAGATTCAATCACATTGCCTTTCGCGAAAATTCCTCCGTGTCTCCGTGCCTCCGCGGTGCATGGCTTTGATGGACCTCAACGG
>JBOGLI010000129.1:0-1716 GCA_050746165.1 Terriglobales bacterium
CCGGCGGACTGGTGACGATGCTTTTAGCGTTTGTTGCCGGAGAGGCGATGAACTGGCCGCCGCAACCGTTAGCCGCATGGGCCTGGGTCTACCTCGTGGTGTTCGGCTCGTTGCTCGCATTCAACGCCTATATGGTGCTGCTTGCTCGCACGAGCGCTGGCCTGGCGGCGAGCTACACCTTCGTGAATCCGGTGATCGCGCTGCTGCTCGGCATCGGCTTCGGCAGTGAATCGGTCACCGCTCACGAGTGGGCCGCTGCCGGCATCATCGTTGCAGGAGTCATCTTGCTGGTGGCGAAGCCTTTCCGAGGTCGCAGCGGCTAGCCATCCGGTGGACCCGTCGAAATCCGAAGACCCGCGGCTAGTCTGGAAACTTGAGCGCGCGCTCGATCGCCCGGAAGCGGGACTCGTTGCGCAAGGGGTCGAAAAACGGAGCTTTCAGCTGCAGCAGTGACGGGTCGCGCAGCCGGACAGCTGTCTCGAGCCACGCGAGCGCGCCAGCGTTATCGCCCCATTGCGCATAGATGATGCTGTAGGTAACCGCGCCGCGATCGCCGTTGGATGCGCGGTATCTGGCAAGCATGCCCTCCGCGTCCGCATGGCGGCCCAACTTGTCATAGGTCATTGCCAGGCAGAATCGACCATCGACTTCGGTGGCGCTTTTTTCACAGGCGGAGCGAGCGCTGTCGAGATCGCCGAGGAGGTAGTAGTCGAGCCCGATTTCGGCTGAGTTGGCATCGGGCCGCGCCAATTCGAGAGCCTCGGCATCCTTAAATGACTTAATCGCCTCCGAATAGCGCCGCAGGTTGGTCAAACCTTCGCCCAGCTGGGAATGTGCCTCGGGATTCAACGGATCGAGCGATACGGCTCGGCGCAGCGCGGCGAGTCCGGAGTCATTGCGACCCATGAGAACGACAAAGTTGCCGTAGTTCCACAATACCCGCGCGTTTCCCGGCGCCAATGTATGTGCCTGCTCGTACTCCTCGCTGGAACTGATGTATTCGAGGTGGCTTGCATGAATGCGCGCGAGTGCCAGATGGCCTTCAGCCAAATTCGGCGCCAGAGCGATGGCCTTGGCCGCATCGGCATGCGCTTTGTCGATGCTTGCATGGATAACAGGCGTCGCCGTAGCGAACTCATTGGCGAAGGTCACGAGTGCCAGGGACCGTGCTGCGTACGCAAGGGCGTAGTTGGGGTCGAGGCGAATCGCCTCCCCGTAGCCGGCGATGGCAGCCTGGCTGTCCTTGCCACTCTGTGCGATGAAATAACTCTTCGAAGCGCGCAGATACGCATCGAACGCCGTCGGAGTGCGCGTCCCGCCAACCTCGATGGACGTCGCAACGTCCCCGAGTAACCTGACCTTGAGAGCGCTCGCAACGGCCTCTGCGATCTCGGTCTGCAAACGCAGCACATCCCCCAGACCCCTGTCATACGTCTCGGACCAGAGGTGAAACCCCGTGATCGCATTGATCAGCTGCGTCGTGATGCGCACGGTGTGCCCCGAGCGGCGCACGCTTCCCTCGAGCACCGCACCGACATTGAGCTTGCGGGCGATTGTGCCAATGTCCGTATCCTTTCCCTTGAACGAGAAGGCAGAGGTGCGCGCCGCAACCTGCAACTCGTTTATCCGCGAGAGTGAGTTGAGGAGCTCCTCTGTAAGTCCGTCTGAGAAATACTCCTGTTCCTTGTCACCACTCATATTCACGAAGGGAAGCAC
>JBOGLI010000130.1:0-2367 GCA_050746165.1 Terriglobales bacterium
ATCTTGGCCAACACTTCTCTTGCTACCGGCCGCTGCTCCACGCGTTCGTCGCGGCGAATCTTGCCGTCACGAAATATGACCGTCCGCTTGGCGAACTGCGAAATATCGTGCTCGTGCGTCACCAGGACGATCGTCAGCCCCTGCTCATTCAGCTCCTGGAAAATCTGCATGATCTCCACTGACGTGCGGCTGTCCAGGTTGCCCGTCGGCTCGTCCGCGAGCAGGATCGACGGCTTGTTCACCAGCGCGCGCGCAATCGCAACACGCTGTTGCTGGCCGCCCGAAAGCTGCGACGGGAAATGGTCCATGCGCTCGCCCAACCCCACCAGTTGCAACGCGTCCACTGCGCGCTTCAGGCGCTCTTCTTTCGGAAGCTTCGCGTACAGCGTCGGCAGCTCCACGTTTTCCAGCGCCGTGGTGCGCGCCAGCAGGTTGAAGCCTTGGAAGACGAACCCGAGCTCGCGGTTGCGGATCGACGCCAGCGCCTTTTTATCGAGGCTTGAGACGTCGGTGCCGTTCAGGATGTAGCGCCCGCTGCTCGGCTTGTCGAGACATCCGAGCAGGTTCATGAACGTGGACTTGCCCGATCCGCTGGCGCCCATGATGGCCACGAACTCACCTCGCTCAATGTCGAGCGACACACCGCGCAGCGCGTGGACCTTGGTTTCGCCGAGGTCGTAGTACTTGTGCACATCCTCAACCCGGATCACCGCATCCGCGGCCCGCTCGTTGTTCTGCGCAATTTCGGGTTTCACTAAGGTCGCCATTTCCGTTTCCTTGCGTTGTTCTGTCACGTGTTCATCTTAGAGATGAAATTGGAAATTTGAAAACTTTCAAATTTCCAATTTCAAGTCCTTACCGCATCCTCATGCCGCCGGGCACGCTTGCCGTCTTCGGAGCGCTGCTACCGCCCGCGCCGATCACCAGTTGGTCACCGGCCTTCAATTCGCCGCGCATCAGTTGCGCGATCTGCGTGTAGGTGTGATCGGTAATTCCGGTCTGCACCTGCACCGGCACCAGTTTCTTGTCGGCGGTTTCCTTCCACAGGATGGCCGTCGAGCCAGTCGGCTGCGGCTTCTGCTGGGCCTGGTCGCCGCTCGGCTGCTGCGTCCGCGCCTTGCGTGCGCCGCTGTTCGCCTGGATCCCGTTCTCCGACAGCAACGACTGGAGTTGCGCGGCCGGCAAGCTTGGCGTGAAGCGTAGGGCACCGTTCGGCACCATCAGAACGCTCAGCGCATTGGCCACCGGGATCGTGACGTAGGCGGTCATGCCCGGGAACAGCTTCATGTCCGGGTTATCGAAGGTTACGACCGTGTTGTAGGTCACGACGTTCTGCACCGTCGTCGGGTTCAGGCGGATCTGCGAGACCGTCCCGCGGAACGAATCCTTCGGGAACGCGTCCACCTTGAACGTGACCGGCTGCCCGACCCTGATCATGCCAACGTCGCTCTCGTCCGTGCTCGTATAGACCTCCATCTTCGTAAGGTCCTGCGCGATCTGGAACAGGTTCGGCGCCTGTAAACTGGCGGCAACCGTCTGGCCGACATCGATGGTGCGGTTCACCACCACGCCGTCGATCGGCGAAGTGATTGTGGTGTGCGCCAGGTTCGTCTGCGCCACCGACACCGCCGCCGCCTTCTGCTGCACTTGCGCATCGGCCTGCACCACGCCCGCCTGCGCCGCGTTTACGGCCGCCGCGTCGGAATCGGCTGCCGCTTTCGCCGCGTCCAGTTGCTGCGCGCTAATGATTCCTTCCGCCGCGAGTCCCTGGTTACGCTTGTAGTCCGCCGTGGCCTGCACCGCCGTCGCCTGCGCTTTCACCAACTGCGCTTTGGCCGCCGCGGCGTTCGCCCGCGCGTTCGCCAGGTCTGCCTTGGCTTGTAACAACGCACCTTGGAACAGCGAGGGGTCAATCTGCGCCAGGACCTGCCCGGCCTTCACGTGCGAGTTGAAGTCGGCGTAGAGCTTGGAAATCGTGCCCGATACCTGCGAGCCCACCTGCACGGTGGTCACCGCATTGATCGTTCCCGTCGCCTCAACTTCATTGTGAATGTCGCCGACTTCCGCCTTCGACGTGAAATATTGCGGCGTCTCGCTCCGACCGAAGCTGAACGCGGCCAGAATCACCACGCCGATCACCAGCGCCACCAGGATCATCCATTTGCTTTTTAAGACCTTCATAACACCCTCTTTTGCCGTCACTCTATTTGACTCGAAATCGTGTGAGATGGCGTAAAGAGCTGGAAATAAAGGGGTGAAGAATTGTGAAGAAGTACCGGGCGCGGCGGGCAGCGTACGAGGAGGTAAATCGGTATTCGGTATTTCAGTATTTCAGTATGTCAGGAGGTCGACATCACAGGCCAGCTT
>JBOGLI010000131.1:0-8993 GCA_050746165.1 Terriglobales bacterium
GCGCCGGTGATATGCGACAGGTGGTGCACGATATCGTCAATCATCGCGCCGCTTTTCACGTAAGGCGACGACTCGTGATAGCCGCGCTGGCGCGGCGCCGCGTACGAGGGCACCGGATCGCGCAGGACGAAGAACTCCAATTCTCCCAGCGTGTGCAATTCCATGCCCGTGGATTTCTGGAACAGTGCCGCAGCGTTGTGCAGCACGGAATCGGGAGCGAAGCCGGCCAGTTCTCCGGACCGGTCCACGAACCGGCAGGTGAAGTCGAGGCTCCGGTCGTCGAAGGGGCTGAGGAACGCGCTGGAATACAGCGGAACAACGTAAAGGTCGGACGAGCTGACGTCGACAACGCCACGGAAAAGGGAAGATCCATCGACGCGCTCGCCATCGGCGAGAATGCGCTCGGCGCGGCGCATGGATGCGATGGGCAGCGTCAGTTGCTTGTACTTGCCGTCGAGGGCTGTGTAGTGGAACGTGATCCGCTCCAGGCCGGTCATCTTCAGGACGCGCAGAAGGTCGTTGCGAGTGAAGTCAGCGTGCGCCTTGTCGAGCATCCGCTCAAGCGGGCTGAAGGGCTCGAAGGTGCGCCCGGCGCAGGGTTCAGCAATTATGGTGCTCATACGGCGATAACCCTAGCCGAAACGCGAAGAAGTCTCAGTGATGTGGATTACCGGGCCTTGTTTGGCAAGACGCCGGAAGACGGCCAGGGGTACCCGCCGTAATCTAGGCAGGCCCGCTGAACTCCGGTATGTTGAGGGCGGCAGCGAGTCAAGGCCGTCCGAAATCAGCTAGGGGGGGGAAATGTCTTCCGAAAACAGCGGTGCCGCTATGCAGGGGCCCAAGACATTTGCGGAACGCGTCACCCTCAAGCTGCCCTTGCAGATCTCGGGCAGCGATCTTAGCGGGCGGGATTTCATGGATTCGGGCTACACCAAAATCCTGAACCGCAATGGCGCGGCGATCGTCGTGAACCGGCTGCTTGGTCCCGATCAAGTCCTGGTCATCCGTTGGGTTGGCGACACCAAGGAAGCCGAAGTACGCGTGATCGGGCAAATTGGAAGCGAGCCCGATGGCAAGGTTTACGGCGTCGCGTTCCTCGATCCCACCGTGGACTTGTGGCATATCGACTTCTCGCCGGCATCTGGCGGAGTGATGCTCAGGGTGCTGCTGGAATGTCCCGGATGCCGGAACCGGGAGATCGTTCCCCTCACCGAATTCGAACTGGAGGTTTTCGAGACGAACGGAAACCTCACCCGGCGTTGCAACAAGTGCCGCGACACGACGCTTTGGAGCCAGTCCAAGGACGATCGACCGCCAGAATCAGACCCGGCGCCGGTAGCCCCACAGGCAACGGCCGCTGCTGTGGAAGCCCGCAAGGAACGGCGCAAAGCCTCGCGCATGAAGATCAAGAGGCAGGGATGCATCCTGTTCTGCCAACAGGAAACACCCGTGGACGTGCTCGACATGTCGCGCGGCGGCATCCGGTTTCAAACACCCAAGAGCTTTGCCGACGACCTGCTGGTCCGCGTTGCCGTGCCGTACACCCCAGGCACGGCGAATATCTTCGTGCCCGCACGAATCCGGTGGTCGCGCACGCTGCCGTCCGGAGCTTTTGAATACGGCATGGAATACGTGAAGAGCTGACGCCAGCCATCGACCTACTTACTCGGCCACTTTGCCGGGTTGGTGATATCCTCCGCAATTGCATTCGGGAAGCAACAATATCGCCTTGCGAGGGAACTGATGAAACGGATTGTTCTGGTGGTGTTGGCGTTATCGGCGTCGTTATTCGCGCAACCGGCGGCCAAGCAGGAGGTCGCGCGCTGGCAGCAGGAAGCGGCCAACGTGACCATCGTTCGCGATGACTGGGGAATCGCGCACGTTTATGGCAAGACCGACGCCGACGCCGTCTTCGGTGCCGAGTACGCGCAGGCCGAGGACGACTTCAACCGCGTCGAGACCAATTACCTAAATGCCATCGGCCGCCTGGCGGAAGCGGAAGGCGAAAGCGAGATTTACCGCGACCTGCGCGAGAAGCTCTTCGTGCACCCCGAGCAACTGAAGAAAGACTATGCGGCGAGCCCGGCGTGGCTCAAGAAACTGATGGACGCCTTTGCCGACGGCCTGAACTACTACCTGTACACGCATCCGGAGGTGAAGCCGCGGGTCATTACCCGGTTCGAGCCGTGGATGGCGCTGAGCTTTCCTGAAGGTAGTATTGGTGGAGACATCGAACGGGTGAACCTGCGCGAGTTGCAGGCGTTTTACGGTGGCCCCGCCGCCGGCGTCGCGTATCGCGAAGGTCCGCACGATTCCGAGCCGCGCGGTTCAAATGGAATGGCGATTGCCCCATCGAACACCGTCGGCCATCACGCGCTGCTGCTCATCAACCCGCATACGTCTTTCTACTTCCGCTCCGAGTTGCAGATGGTGAGCAACCAAGGCCTCGACGCCTACGGGGCCTCGACGTGGGGGCAGTTCTTCATCTACCAGGGCTTCAATCCGCACGTGGGGTGGATGCACACCTCGAGCGGCGTCGATGCGATCGATGAATACGTGGAGGACGTTTCGAAGAAGAACGGCCACTTCTTCTACAAGTACGGCAACCAAGAGCGGCCGGTGACGGTCGAGTCGATTAAAGTGCCGTACAAAATGGCCGACGGCATGACCGAGAAGTGGTTTAGGGTGTACTACACGCAACACGGTCCGGTCGTCCGCAAGGCCGACGGCAAGTGGATTTCCATCCAACTGATGAACAAGCCTATCGAGCAGCTCGAGGAATCTTGGCTGCGCACCAAGGCGACCGATTACAAGTCGTACCTGAAGACGATGGAGCTCGAGGCGAACTCATCCAATAACACGATCTTTGCCGATACCGACGGCGACATCGCATACTTCCAGGGCAATTTCATTCCCAAGCGCGATAACCGCATCGATTTCACCAAACCGGTGGACGGTAGCGATCCCGCTACCGATTGGCACTGTCTGCTATCGATCGACGAAACGCCGCACCTGCTGAACCCAAAGAGCGGTTGGATCTATAACAGCAACGACGCGCCCTGGTCAGCGGGCGGACCCGGCAGCTTGAAGAAGTCGGACTTCCCGGCATACGTCGAGCAGGGCGGAGAATCGGCTCGTGGGCTGCACGCCGTCGAGGTGCTGTCGAACAAAAAAGATTTCACCCTCGACACGCTCCTGACCGCGGCGGCATTCGATTCGCACCTTCCTTGGTTCGACAAGACCCTCCCCGCGCTGATGTCGGCGTATGACGCCCTGCCGTCGTCCGACCCGCTGAAGTCGCGCCTAGCCGACCAGATCGAAATGCTGCGCAAATGGGACCACCGCTGGGCCGTGGACTCCATTCCGACGTCAATCGGAGTGTTCTGGGGAACGGAACTGGAGCGCCGCTTTGGTCGTGACGCTCGCATGGCGAAGATGACGCCCTACGATTACATTGCGAGCAAAGTGCCCGCGAACGTGCTGCTGGAGGCGCTCGCGGCCGCCAGCGACAAACTCACCGCCGACTTCGGAAATTGGCACACGCCGTGGGGCCAGATCAATCGCTTCCAGCGGCTCGATGACGACATCACATCGCATTTCGACGATTCCAAGCCCAGCATTCCCGTGGAATTTACCTCCGCAGTTTGGGGATCACTGGCGTCGTTCGGCGCGCGCGAATATCCGAATACAAAGAAGTGGTACGGCACCAGCGGCAATAGTTTCGTTGCCGTGGTGGAGTTCGGCCCGCGAATCCATGCCCGAGCCGTTACTGCCGGCGGCGAGAGTGGACATCCTGAGAACCGGCACTTCGACGACGAGGCCGAGCGCTACGCGACCGGCAATCTGCGCGAAGTCTATTTCTATCGCGAGCAACTGAAAGGGCACACCGAGCGCGAATACCACCCCGGCAAGTGAGGGGTGCTTCTTGCTAGCGGAAATACCGGGTTTCGCATGACCGGTGACGAGCCAGTGCTCCGCCCAGTCCAACGCGCTATACTTTTCAGTTTGTCCGAACGTCATTATTCCGCCAAGCAGCGGAAGAGGAGTTCTCATGGCTACCGCAACGGCCTCTCCGGCAGTGGATTTCGCAAAACAGAACCAGCAGCGATTTCTCGACGAGCTTAAGGACCTGCTCCGCATTCCGAGCGTATCCACGCTCGATGAGCACAACAAGGACATCCAGCGCGCGGCGGAAATGTGCGCCAATGACCTGAAGAAAACCGGTTTCGAGCATGTCGAGATCATCGCGCCCGAGGTGAAGGGCGAGCACCGGCATCCGCTGGTTTATGCCGACTGGCTGCACGCGCCCGGCAAGCCGACCGTGCTCTGCTACGCGCACTACGATGTGCAGCCGGCCGAGCCGCTGGAGGAGTGGCATACTCCGCCCTTCGAGCCGACCGAACGCAATAACAACATCTACGCCCGTGGCGCGGTGGACGATAAGGGCCAGCTCTGGATGGAGCTGAAGGCGTTCGAATCGCTGATGAAGGCGCACGGCGGGAAACTGCCGTTGAACGTGCGCGTGATCCTCGAAGGCGAGGAAGAGGTAGGCGGCGAGACGATCTCGGAATTCGTGAAGAAGCACGGCGACCGGCTGAAGGCCGACTTCGCCCTGGTTTGTGATACCGAGCTGTTCGCGCCCGACCTGCCGACACTCTGCGTCGGGCTGCGCGGGCTGGTGTACACGGAAATCGAGGTGCAAGGCGCGGCCACCGACCTGCACTCGGGCGTTTATGGCGGCGCGGCGCCCAACCCGCTCTTCGCGCTCATCGAGATCATCAGCAAACTGAAGGACGCAAACGGCAAGGTTCTTATCCCCGGCTTCTACGACGATGTGCAGGCGCCCACGCAAGCCGAACTCGATGCGTGGAAGGCCCTGCCGTTTGACGAGGAGGAGTACCGCAAGAAGGAAGTCGGCAGCAACGTGCTGACCGGCGAGCCCGGATATTCCGTGCTCTATCGCACGTGGGCGCGTCCGACGCTGGAAGTCCACGGCATTCCCGGCGGCTTTACCGGACAAGGCGCGAAGACCGTGATTCCGGCAAAGGCGTCGGCGAAGGTTTCGATGCGCCTGGTGCCGAAGATGGATCCGGACAAGATCCTGAAGTCGTACACCGAATACGTGAAGTCGCTCACGCCCAAGGGGATCAAGTTGAATATCAAGGTCCACTCCAAGGGCGAGCCGATCGTGGTCTCGACCGACAACAAGTTCGTCAAGGCGTCGACCGAAGCGATGCACGACGTGTTCAAGAAGGACACGGTGTACATCCGCTCGGGCGGCTCGATTCCGATCGTGGCCGACTTCGCCAACGAGTTGAAGATTCCGACGGTGATGATGGGATTCGGCCTGCCGGACGACAACCTGCACGCGCCCAACGAGAAGTTCCATATCCCGAACTTCTACCGCGGGATCGAGAGCATCATCCGCTTCTTCGAGAAGATCGGGCAGTAACGCCCGGGGATTCGTCACAGAGGACACAGAGGAAGCAATTAATAAACTCTGCGTCCTCCGCGCCCTCTGTGGCTCAACCCCGGCTGTGGAAAAGTGGAAAAGCGCCTCGCACCCGCGTATTTATTGACTTTTATGACAGTCGGGAGTAGAGTTCTCTTAGCTCTCGGCCCTTCTTCCTACCTCTGAATTCCCGCCAAAACAGGACTGTTCCGCAGTGGCACGTGCGTTTGCTGCAATTCCGGTGCGACATGCTGGGGCTGGGTCTAACCAGCCACAATATATGGGGTTTTACGTCTTGACGCTCCCCCCGAACACGGCTAAAGTTTCATCAACTTGCAGTCGTAGTCGGCGGCGTCGTCTCCCAGCCGGAATGCGCCGCGGATGCCGTTGGGGTGATTCCGATCATCCCAAAGCCGTATCACTTGCATCGCGCGACAGGCCGATAAGGAGTTGGCGTTGCTCAAGTTAAAGAAGCTGCAAATCCTCGGGTTCAAGTCTTTCTGCGACCGTACTGAACTGAAGTTCCACGGCGAGGGCATTGCCGCCATCGTGGGGCCGAACGGGTGCGGGAAATCGAACATCGGCGACGCGATCGCCTGGGTGCTGGGCGAGCAATCGGCGCGAACGCTGCGCGGCACGAAGATGGAAGACGTCATCTTCGCGGGTACGCGCGACCGCAAAGCGACCGGTATGGCCGAGGTGTCTCTGACGCTGGTCGATCCCGACGTGTTCGACGGCAAGGTTGCCGACGAGCCGGAGATCGAAATCCAGAACGAAATGCCGGAGGACGACTGGGACGAGGCAGCTCTGCGTGCGGACGCGGCGCGCGATACCGAAGAGTACTCGGCGGAGCTAGCGCCGGGACAGACGTTCGAGGCTACAGCGAAACCGCTGGTCAGTGATCAGTGTTCAGTGATCAGCAGTCCTGACCAAAATGTTGTCGTGAACGAAGCAGGTCTGTCCAGTCCAGAAGCAGCAGCGAGCGCGACTGAACTTGATGAGCAAACTCCCGATCAACGACCACTGACCACCGATCACCCCGCAGCGGCGCAAACCCACGGCGCAGTCATACTCAAAATCCGCCGGAGAAAATTCAAACCTGCCTTCAAGGCCGGCGAGATCCATGTTACCCGGCGGCTGTTCCGGAGCGGCGACAGCGAGTACCTGCTGAATGGCAAGCTGTGCCGGTTGCGCGATATCCAAGACATCTTCCTGGGCACCGGCCTGGGGCCGGAGTCGTACGCGATCATCGAGCAGGGACGTATCGGGCAAATCCTGAGTTCGAAGCCGACCGACCGCCGCGCGATCATCGAAGAAGCTGCCGGCATCACGAAGTTCAAGACCAAGAAGCGGCTGGCCGAAGCTCGCCTGGAAGAAGCCAAGCTGAACCTGAACCGCGTCAACGACATCTTCGAGGAAGTCACGCGCCAATGTAATTCGCTGAAGCGCCAGGCGTCGAAGGCGGAGCGGTTCGCGCGCGTCCGCGATGAGATGCGCGGCAAGCTGCGGCTGGTGCTGGCCAGCAAACTGGCAGCAATGAAGCAGGAGGCGCAGGAACTCGAGGCCGTCCTGCAACAGCTCGGGGAAGATCTGCACGTGAAGTCGGAGGCAGCGCGCGGGTTGGAAAGCGAGCAGGCGTCGGCCCTGCAGCGCGGATATGCGATCGAAGACGAATCGCGGCAAGTGCGCGAGTCCATTGCGGCGATCACGCGGCAAGCGGATTTGTCGTCGGCGCGACAGCAAGCCAACGAGGAACGTTGCGCCGAACTGGCGGCACGGGCGGAGGCTGCAGTCGCGGAGGTCGCGCAGACGCAGGCGAAGGCCGAGATCCTCTCCGGCGAGCGCGAGTCGCACCAACTGGCGGTCGATTCAGCCGCGGGAGAATTGTCGGCGGCCCAGGCCGAAGCGTCGGCGCGGCAGGAAGAGGCACGGGCGGCGGCCGCGGCTCTGGCCGACGTGGAAAAGGGCCAGGAAGAGCGGCGCGCGACGATCATGCAGGCGGTGGCGACCACCTCGGAGGTGCGCAACCGCATCACCCGTGCACAGGAACGCATTTCCGGACTGGAGCGAGATCTGGCCCGTCTGTTGCGCGAATTGGAGTCGGGACGCGCGCAAATGGAGGCCTTCGGTGGACAGCGCGGACAGATCGCGATCGAGTTCGAGTCGGCATCGCAGAAAGCCACATCGTTGACCGAGCAGATCGCCGGAACGCGCTCGACGCTGTCGCAAAAGCGCACCGAAGAAACGGAATCGAAGAAGCGGCTGGATACGTTGCGCGCCGAATACGCCACGGCACTAGGCAAGAGGGGATCGCTCGAGGCGGTCATTGCCGAGCACGGATATTCCACGGAATCGGTGCGCCGGCTGTTCCAGTCGGGCGCCCTGAACGACGGCATGAAACCCGCGGGCGTGCTGGCGGATTTTCTCGAGGTCGATGATCGTTACGAGCACGTGGTCGAGGATTTCCTCCGAGACGAGCTGAATTTCGTCGTCGTGAAATCATGGGATGCGGCCAATGAAGGCATGCGGTTGTTGCGCACCGACGTGGATGGCCGCGCGACTTTCCTCGTGCATCCGAGCGATTCACAGGCGAAATTCTCTTTCGTCCTCGACGAGGCCGCGCACCAGGCGCCGCACCGGGATTACGAGATCATTCCGCTGAAGAACACCATCCGGGTGCTGAATGGGTTCGGCAAGTCGCTGGAAGTCGTGCTGCCGAAACTGCGGGATGGCTACATCGTGCCGGAGGCGAACGTCGCGCGCGACCTGGCGCTGGAGAATCCGGACGCGTTTTTCCTCTCGCAATCAGGCGAGTGTTTCCACAATGTGACCGTCACCGGCGGCAAGCAGCGGGCGCAAGGTCCGCTTTCGATGAAGCGCGAGTTGCGCGATGTCCTGCGGCAGATGGAGGACATCGAGAACACGCTGCGCGGGGAAGAGCGGCGCTGCCTGACCCTCGGCCGCGAGATCCAGGAATTGACTGTGCTGCTGGAGCGGCTGGAATCGGAGAAACGTGAAGCAGACAAGCAGGCGATGACCAGCGGCCACGCCCTGAAACAGCTTGAGTCGGAGGTCGAGCGGATCGGCCAGCGTGTCGAGGTCGCCGAGCGCGAGTCGCGCCATGTCGAGCAGGAGCGGGCGGCGGTCGAGGCGCAAATTGCCGAGTACCAAGCTGAAGCGGCTTTGGCGGAGGAGCGCCGGGCAGCACTGGAGGCCGAGGCAGCGGCGGCCCAGGAAAGTCTCGCCGGATTGCGAGAGGCGCGCGATGCCGCGGCGCGGACCGCCTCGGAGATGATGGCGCGCGTGGCGGCGATCGAGGAGCGCAAGCGGGCGGCCGTGGCGGCGCTGGTCAGGCTGGAATCGCAGATCGCCGATGTCACCGCGCGGCTGGAGCAGATCGAATCGCAGCGCCAGATGGCAATCGCTGAAAAGGCGCAGCGTGAGCTGGAAAACCTGCAGATCGCGGAGCAACTGGTCGCGCTCGTCGAGGAGAAGGAAAAAGGCGAGCAGCGCGCGCAGGAGCTGCACGCCGAGTCCGAGC
>JBOGLI010000132.1:0-9020 GCA_050746165.1 Terriglobales bacterium
TGGTGTTGCAGCGGCTGGCGTCGGAAGACAAGAGCACGTTCATCCGCGAACAGGCGAACCGAATGATGGCGAGTACTCCGGAGATCTATTGAGTAGGGACAAGGGACAAGGGACATGGAAATAAGAAGTTGAAAATAAAAAGTAAAAAGTTAGAAGGAAGAAATACAAATTACTGCTCCTGGAGGGAGTGGAGATAACAAGGTGAAACGCACTTATCAATTCGTTACCACGGTGGCGCTGCTGGCGATGATCGCCATGCCGCTGATGGCGCAAAACGGCAAAATCTATCGCGAGGGCGGCTACTGGATCGAAGAAGTGACGGGCACGCTGTCCGGCGCGCACAGCCTGCGGGTCCACACCGAATCCGGTTCGCTCAACGTTCAAGGCGGAACCCAGCAGGACATCACTTACACCGCGCGCAAGCGCGTTCGCGCCGGGTCGGAAGAAGAAGCACGGCGGGTGCTGTCGGCGTTCCGGGTGAGCGCGGGCAATCGCAATGGCATGGCGTATGTGGAGGGCAGCGCAGACGGGCGCAATTCCCGCAATTTCTCGGTTGATATTGACGTGACGGCGCCGCGCGATCTGGAGTCGGTGCGGGCGGAGACCGATGGAGGCAGCATCGCCGTGCGCAACATCGGCGGGCGAGTCAACGCCGAAAGCGGCGGCGGCAGCGTAAAACTCACCGACATCTCCGGTCCAGTGACGGCCGAGACCGGTGGCGGCTCGGTGGAAGTGAACAACGTCACGGGTGAATTGAACCTGCAGACCGGCGGCGGGAGCATCAAGGTCAACTCGGCAAAGGGCAAGCTCAATGCGGGCACCGGCGGCGGATCGATCACGATCGGCGACGCGCAGCAGGCGGTCACGGTGCAAACCGGTGGCGGCAGTATCCAGGTCCAGAACTGCGGCGGCGAGGTGCGCGCATCCACGGGCGGCGGCAGCATCGACGTGGGGGACGTGGGCGGCGCAGCGGAAGTCGAGACCGGCGGCGGCAGTATCAAGCTGGCGTCGGCGAAGGGTTGGGTCACAGCTTCTACCGGCGGCGGCAGCATCCAGTTGTGGAAACTGAGTAGCGGGGCGCGTGCCGAAAGCGGCGCCGGATCCATCACGGCCGAGTTCCTGGGCGTGCAGAAGGCCTCGACGTTGGAGACATCGGTGGGAGACGTAATCGTGTACCTCAGCCCGAACGCCAAGCTGACCGTGAACGCGTCAGTGGAAATGGCCAACGGCCACCACATTATCGCCAAGGATTTCCCCGACTTGAAGATCACCAGCGAAGGCGGCGAGTGGGGCCCTCGGTCCTATACCGCGACCGGCACGATCAATGGCGGCGGCCCGGTCCTGCGCGTACGCACGACCACAGGAAATATCGAGTTCAGGAAGGCGAGCAGGTAGGAATTGGGCGATCTGGTGATTTAAAAACCTCACGGAGCTTGCTTACCAATCACCCAATCAGCAAGTCACTCAATCAGCAAGTCGGTAAATCAGGAACTTTATATGAATCGGGCAATCATACTCACGGCAACACTGGCGCTGGCAACGACCATGGCAGCGCAGACTGTACCGCCGCCTCCGCCACCGCAAGCGCAGCCGGCCACTCCAGCAGCACCGGCGACCCCGGCGATCCCGGCGCCGGCGCCCAGGGCGCGCGGGCACGTATATCGCGTTACGACGGTTGGAGAAAGCGGTTCGTACCTGGGAGTCGATGTCCGCAACGTAGACAGCGATCGCGCCAAAGAGCTGAAGCTGAAGAGCGACCAGGGCGTGGAGATCACGATGGTGGACCAGGACGGGCCGGCCGGAAAAGCCGGCCTGCAGGAACACGACGTCGTGGTTTCCTTCAATGGACAGAACGTGCAATCGGCGGAGCAATTGCGGCGGATGATCCGCGAAACCAAGCCAGGATCCGCGGTACCGCTGGGCATCGTGCGCGACGGTCAACCGCAGACATTGCAGGTGACGCTAGCCGACCGGGGAAAGCTCTATTCTCATGCCATGCCGCCGATGGCGCCAATGCCGCCGATCCGGGTGCGGATTCCGGACGTCGAGGTGCCCTCGTTCGTGTTTTCGAAGTCATCGCGACAAACCGGCGCAGCCGTGGAGAACCTGACCCGGCAACTGGGCGATTACTTCGGCGTCAAAGACGGCGAAGGTGTGCTGGTGCGGTCGGTGGACAAAGGCAGCAAGGCAGAGGCGGCGGGTTTACGCGCGGGCGATGTGATCGTGCGCGTCGACAACGAGCGGGTCAGTGGCCCAATGGAGTGGTCGCGCCTGCTACGCAATCACGAGGCAGGCACGGTCAAGCTGGGCATCCTGCGCGACCGTCGGGAACAAACACTGACGATGACGGTGCCGGAGCAGACCTCTGACACGTCCTGGAATTCCTTTACCGGCCCGGACATGGAGCAACTACGAATGCAACTGGAGCGGCTGGGGCCGGAACTGGGGCAGCAGCAGGCGGAGATCCAGGCGCGCATCGCGAAGGAAATGGCCGCGCACCAGAAGGAGATCCAGAAAGCGATGCGCGATGCGCAACGTGAAATCGAACGCTCCATGCGGGAGATGCAGAAGGAACGGGCCAAAGCAAAAAGCGACGACGACGAGCAATAACAACCGCGTTTAGCGCTACTGTCCAGCCGTAGCTTCCTGGGGGGAGGCGATGATGACGCGGTTGCGGCCGCCCTGCTTGGCGGCGTAGAGAGCGCGGTCGGCGGCGTCGACCAAGGCATCGCGGCTGTCACCATCGGTCGGAAACGCCGCGACGCCCGCGCTGATGGTCACCGGACGCGCTACGCCGGGGAAGGTCCAATTCTCAACCGTCTTGCGCAATTTGTCGGTAGCCGAGCCCGCCTGGTCCACTGCCGTCTGCGCCATCAACACCACAAATTCTTCGCCGCCATACCGGCAAGCGATATCGGATTTGCGGAGGTTCTGTCCGAACAGGTTGCTGACCTGGCGCAGGACCTCGTCACCCAGCAGGTGTCCGAATTCGTCGTTGAGCCGCTTGAAATGGTCGATGTCAACCATGACAAGAGCCAGCGCATTGTCGTAGCGCCGGGCGCGCTCGATCTCCTCGGTGATGCGCATCTCGAAAAAACGTCGGTTGAAAATGCCGGTCAGGCCATCGACGTAGGCCATCTGCCGCACGTGTTCGAAATAGCGGGCATTCTGGATGGCGGCGGCACAAATGTCGGCAACCGATTCCAGCGGCTGCACGTCGTTGGCGGTGAACGCGCCGGGTTTGGCGCTTTCCAGCGTCAACACGCCGATGGTTTCGCCCAGGGTCACCAGGGGCAGGCACATTTCGGAGCGCGTTTCGGCGAAACCGGGCACGTATCCAGCGATCGCGCTGACGTCGTTCTCGATCACCGGACTGCCCGACTGGACCGCGCGTTGGGTCAAGCCGGTGCCGGGGGGTATCTCGCCGCGCTCGGGAAACCGGATGGTCAAACGCCCCTTGTGCGCGCGCAGGACGAGGGTCTGGTTCTCGAGCAGGAAAATGGCAATGTGATCGACCGGGAAAGCCTCGAGGATGGTAGCGCAGGATTTTTCCAAGAGCTCATCTAGATCGAGGACGGCAGTAGTGTTGCGCGACAGCGCGTTGATGGCCTCCAACTGGACGGCGCGACGGCGTTCCTGAGAGTACAACTGCGCGTTCTGCAAGGCGATGGATGCCTGCGTCGAGAAGAGGGTCAACAGGTCGATGGTCTCGGCGTCGAAGAAACTGATCTCATCGCTCTGGCAGTCGAGCACGCCGACCACCTGGTTGCGGACGAGCAAGGGGACGGCGAGTTCGGAACGTGTCGTGGGGATGGTACGGATATACCGAGGATCGCTCGCGACATCGGGCGCGTAAATGGGGCGGCGCAGTTTGGCGGCGGTACCGATGAGCCCGCGGCCCAGGGGAATGTGGACCGCTTCGCTTTCTTTGTTCCATCCAGCATGGGTGCGCGGGCGGAGCGTTTGCGTGGGCCCGTCCATCAGCAGGATGGCCACATGCTGAAGGTGAAAGTAGTCGCGCATGATGCATAGGATCTGGCTGAGCACCTCGTCGAGATCGAAGGTGGACAGAACAGCCTGGCTCGCGTCGTAAAGAATGGCGATCTTCTGCATGGCACAAGGCTCATGGCACATGGCTCATGGCTGGTTGGGACCGGCCATGCGCAATATCTCATGTGCCGCTTTGAATGCGGTTGAGAATAGCGCAATTCAGGGCGGTCAGGAGCGTCTTTTCTTTCTCCACAGCAGTTTAGCGGCGCCGAAAATAACCGTACAAACCCAAAAATCGACGAGCAGTCCGAGGTCGATGCGACCGATCCCATGGCGAGCCCGTTCCGGCAGGTAGGGCCAGAGCAGGAGAAAGTAAATCGCGTTCCCGCCAATCACAGCAATTACGGCCTGGAGAAAGTTGCGGGCCATAACATCTCAGTATTTCAGTATCTCAGTACGTCACCGCACGGTTTGAGAATGAAATACCGAAATACTGACCTACTGAAATACCGATTCGCACAGCAGGCGGCAAGCGGTCCGCAAGACACACGAAAATGCTAACCCGTTCGTACCCTTGCGGGGCGGTACCGAAACTGCAACCATTTACCGGCCGGTACAAGGATGCAGGAGCGCGCCCGTTGCAGTATCATCTGGTACTAACGACGGACCACCGGGTGAGGAAGCGTCATGGGAAAAATCAAAGGTCTCGTGCTGCTAGCGGTCTTGGGTTTGACCGTCTTCTTGTCTTGGCAGGTTGGCGCGACGGAATGGGCGAACGCCGAATTCCAGACAGACCTGCACAATCTCGCCGGCAACGGCAGCATCAGCATCGGCCACTACACGCCTTGGACCGACGACCAATTCCGCGATGCAATCCTGCGCAAAGCGAAGGATGAAGGCATTGTGCTGCAACCGGAACAGGTGATCATCCAACATCCGGACTCCGGACCCAATGCAACGGTGTACCTGGAAGCCGATTACACGAAACAAATCTCTCTGCCGGGGTACTCCTTCGTCATGCATTTCGCGCCATCGAGCACGAAGTCGGGCACGTTCTAGCGGAAGCACTCCCGTCGCGTGCAAATCGGACGGTGGCCCATTTCGGTCCACCGCGAAGTACAATTCCGCTCCCGCCATTGCATCTTCCTCTCTAAACCACGAAACTATCGCTTCTCTCCATGCTCGAACTGAACACGCCGGTGCAGTACGTGAAGGGTGTCGGGCCCAAGCTCGCCGAGGTGCTGGCGACCAAGGGCGTCACGACCGTGGAGGACCTTCTCTATTACCTGCCCTTCCGCTATGAAGACCGGCTGAACCCGCGCCGCATCAGCGAACTGCGCGCCGGAGAGATGGCGAGCGTGATTGGCGAGGTGCGAGGATCGGCGCTGCTGAAAACGCGCAAGGGACCACTGTTTGAACTTACAGTGGGCGATCCGGTGATGCCGGATTCTGGGTCAGACCGGCTGAGGGCATCCGGCACCACACCTGACGCATTTGCGTTGCTAACGCCGCGCGCGACACTAAAATGCATCTGGTTTCACGGCTCCTACCTGAGAGACCGTTTCCAGCCCGGCCAATTGATCGCGCTCTACGGCAAGGTCGAGGTTCCAAAAATGGGGCGGGCGCGGCTGGAGCTGATCAATCCTCAGTTTGAAATCCTCCACGGAGAGACGCCGGATTCGGCCGCCGATTCGCTGGAGATCGGCCGGATCGTGCCGGTGTATGAATCGGCCGGATCGGGCAAGGTGAGCTCGCGCTGGTTTCGGCGCGTGATTCACGGCGCGCTGGAGAACCTGACGCCGGAGATCGTGGATGCGGTTCCGACGACAATCCGCAAGCGAATGCGGTTGATGCCGCGGCGCGACGCGTTCTGGCAGTCGCACTGGCCTCCGGAAACCGCCAGCCTGGCGGAATTGCAGATGGCGCGCAGCCCGGCGCAGGTGCGCCTGATCTTTGAGGAATTGTTTTTCCTTGAGCTCGGGTTGGAGCTGAAGCGCCGCCGCATGCGTGCCTTGCCGGGTATTGGGTTCCACATCCACCAGCGGGTCCGGGACGCAATCAAGAGGATGCTTCCCTTCCATCCGACCGCGGCCCAGAAGAAAGTACTGGGCGAGATTGCCGCCGACATGAAGCAGCCAGTCCCGATGCGGCGGCTGCTGCAAGGCGATGTCGGATCGGGAAAGACGATTGTGGCGCTGGAGGCGGCGATCATTGCGATCGAAAATGGATACCAGGTAGCGCTGATGGCGCCGACGGAAATCCTGGCCACGCAGCATTACCTTTCGGCGCGCCGCATCCTGGAGCCTCTCGGATATCGGATCGTCCTCCTGACCGGCTCCCTGGACGAGCAGCAGAAGCGCGACACCAGGCGGCACATCGCACAAGGAAACGCGCAACTGGTGATTGGGACGCATGCGCTCATCGAGGAAAAGGTGGAGTTCGCGAATGTTGGTCTGGTGGTGGTCGACGAGCAGCACAGGTTCGGCGTGATGCAGCGGCTGAAACTGATGAGGAAATCGCTGGAAGATGAGTCACCAGCCGCCGGCCAGCAGTCGGAAGACGGCAATCAGCAGTCAGCCATCAGCAATCAGCAATCAGCAATCGGAAATCACCGCGCCGTTGATGCCGAGGCAAAGCAAACAAAAGGTCCCTCGACTCGGACTGACGTCCTCGCTCGGGATGACAAATCCCGAGTGAATGCACCCAACGCGCAGCGCCCAACGCCCGAGGCCCGGCGCCCAGAGCCCAACGCCCGCGTCGCGGCGACTGATCTTCAGCCGGATGTACTGGTCATGACGGCCACGCCCATTCCTCGGACGCTGGCGCTGACTCTCTACGGCGATCTCGACGTCAGCATCCTCGACGAACTTCCGCCGGGCCGCTCGCCGATCGTGACTCGCCGCGTTCCCGACGAGCGGGCTCCCGACGTGTTCGCTTTCGTGCGGAAGCAGGTTGCGGCCGGACACCAGGCATACGTCGTCTATCCGGTGATTGATGAAAGCGAAGAGAAGGACCTGAAGGCGGCAACCAAGATGTACGACGAGATCCGGCGCAAAATCCTGCCGGACCTGCGAATCGGGCTGCTGCACGGCCGCCTGCACGCCGACGACAAGGAGTTGGTCATGCGGCGGTTCCAGCGGGGGGAGATCGATGTACTGGTATCGACTACGGTGATCGAGGTCGGCGTGGACGTGCCCAACGCGACGGTCATGGTCATCGAGCACGCCGAGAGGTTTGGCCTGGCACAACTGCACCAGCTTCGCGGACGAATCGGCCGCGGTGCCGCGAAGTCATACTGCGTGCTCGTGACCGGCAACAAGATCAGTCCCGAGGGCGAGCAACGGCTGGACACGATGGTCCGCACGACGGACGGCTTCGAA
Organism: Terriglobales bacterium; assembly: GCA_050746165.1. Lineage (GTDB taxonomy): Bacteria > Acidobacteriota > Terriglobia > Terriglobales > Acidobacteriaceae > DAISJI01. The sequence goes on from JBOGLI010000132.1 coordinate 7,371, forward strand.
ATTGCCGAAACCGACCTGCAACTGCGGGGTCCAGGGGAATTCTTCGGCACCCGCCAGGCGGGCATGCCGGCTTTCCGGGTGGCCAACCTCATCCGGGACCGGGAACTGCTGGAGGCGGCACGCCGGGAGGCGGCGGCAGTGGTGGCCGGAAACGAGGTCGGGGAGGTAGAGCGGTCGCGGGCGTTGTTCCACCTGCAGTCCCACTGGCAGCGGCGGTACGGGCTGGTGGAGGTGGGGTAGGCGAGGCATGAGGCATGAGGCGTGAGGCTTGAGGTGTGAGGAAACCCAGGGCGTTCCCCTCGGGCCTCATGCCTCATGCCTCACGGCTCACCCTCGTGCCTTTCTAGTTAATGACCTTCCGGCCCTCCCCTTTTGGGTGATGGCCCGCATTGACACCGCTCGACTTACTTTGTTAAGGTTTGCCTTCCTTTGGACGGCTCCTCTTTCAGGTGTTCGGGAGCCGTGGTTCTGGAGCCCGCGCGCGCCACTCCCAGGCCAACCAGCCCACTTCGCGGGGAGAACCAGTTGGGCCACGTCGTAATGGAGCAGTCCGTTTTGCGAAAACGCTATTACATCCTATTCGTAAGCAGGGACAAGGAAGGAGAACTGCGCAAGATTCCTATTCCCTTGCACTACGCGTACGTTTTCATCGCCGGTGCGTTTATCGGCATGTTGAGCATTACCGGCATGGCCGGGTCGTACACCCGGATGCTGATGAAAGTCATGCGGTTCAATCAGGTACGGGCGGAGAAGGACCAACTGAAAGACCGCTATTCGAAGCTGGAAAAGGTGGCCCGGGACCGGGACGTGGAAGTCGCTTCCCTGGGTTCGCTGGCCAGCGAGGTCTCCGCGCTGTATGGGCTGAAGAGCCAGCCGGTTTCACTGCCCTCGAAAGACCAGTCCACCGCCCAGACAGACCACATGGTGGCGCAGTCGCTGGATCAGTTCTACGCCCTGCGGAGAACTGCGATGAGCGGCGCCGCAACGATCGGAATCAGCATGTTAGGCGTCTCCGGGCGGGGTAACCTGACGACCGCCGATTGGCTTCGGATGAGTTATGCGCCGAACCTCTGGCCGGTGGAAGGACCAATTACCGGGCCGTTCGGGGCGCGCATTGACCCATTCAACGGAGAGGGCGCTTTCCATCGTGGCGTGGACATCTCGGCGGACTATGGCACTCCCGTGCTTGCACCCGCCGATGGGACGGTGGTCTTCGCCGATTTCGACAGCGGGTACGGCCGGCTGATCGAAATCGATCACGGACATGGCTACGCGACCCGCTTCGGGCACCTATCTGCATTTGCGGTCACCGACGGTCAGGCGGTGCATCGGGGCGACGTGATCGGCTATGTCGGGTTGAGCGGCCGCAGCACCGGACCACACCTGCATTACGAGGTCTGGGTGCACGACACGCCGGTGAACCCCCATAACTTCCTGCGGAACGTCTTCGCCCATTCGATCGCAACCCAGCAAGGGCAATAAATCCCCCCTGGGAATGGACGCCGCAAAGACCTCGGGGACTTGCCACAGAGGACACAGGGGACGCGGAGGATTGTCATTTCCTTTCCTCGGAACCGAAATTCTATTTGCGCCCTATACCGTTCTTTATCTTGAAAGTAATTGCCTCTGTGTCCTCCGTGCCCTCTGTGG
>JBOGLI010000133.1:0-4507 GCA_050746165.1 Terriglobales bacterium
ATGACGGCACGCCGATAACGCACGAGCCGCTGGTCGGGGGGAGCGGCGACTTCTATCGCGGCCAGAGTGTCTGTCCTCAGACGGAAAACCGGGAGGTAGGTGCCCTTTGGTATTTCGAGGATGATCGGCTCGGTGGCACCGTCGGAAGCGAAGTACTGCTCAAGTTTCTTGCGTGCCTGTGAAACGGTGACGCGAACGAGGTTATCCTCACCCGTGTTGTAATCGGGGGGACGCCCGAAAACACGATGGCCGATCTCCTGTTCGTGTAGTTCAACACCCGGCTCGCGCACCGCGCGCTCGCAAACATACTGCAGGAAATCCCGGATGCGTGCCGACCTGCGTATCTGGCGGCTCCACAGGACACGCTGCAGCAACGCATGGCGCTCCTGCAATTCGGCCGTACTGAGCTGCACTTCCCGGATGTTTCTGTCGCCGATAATCGCCATAAGGGTAGGTCGCTGTGATCCTGCGGGAACCAAATACTCATGGGCAGAAGCGGGCGCGATTATACCGTAAAAACGCTGCCCTCCTTTTGGTCGTTGCAGCGCGGAAGCGCCGCCGATAAGCGGTTGTGATCTGAATGACATGCTGGCTGCACTGGACGTCACAACAATGGTTTTACGGTGAATTCGCTTGCCGGTTCGGCCTGCGCCCATAGAATCGCGGAGTTTGCTTCCAGTCTGACCGGCGTGGGGACCGTCACACTTTGAGGTATCGCGATGCGCTTGAAAACGATTGCCGTCGTTCTGTTCCTTTCTTCCATCCTTGTTGCGCAGGAATACCGTGGGTCAATCAACGGCACAATCACCGACGTTTCTGGGGCGGCGGTCGCCGGTGTTACCGTCCGGGTCACCAATGTCGCGACCAACACAAGCGTCGATACCGCCACTGACGAACGCGGTTACTTCCAGGCCCAGTTCCTGTCGCCCGGCACCTACTCGATCACGGCCGAGAGCAGGGGATTCAAGAAAACCCAACGTCAGGCGATCCGGGTTGACGCTGGTTCCAATGCGACCGCAAATTTCGTGCTGCAGGTAGGTTCGGATGCCGAAACCGTGAACGTCACCGCGTCGGCGCCATTACTGGAAACGACGAATGCCGATCTCGGCCAGGTCGTGCCCGACACGTATGTCAAAGACGTAGGCGTTTCGATCTTTCGCAATGCGGCGAACTACGTTCGCATCGCTCCCGGCGTGACCGGCCAGTCCACCGGGACTTACACCAGCGATAACCAGACCGGCGTCAGCATCAACGGCGGCGGTGGCGCGCTGAATGTCGGGACGAATGGCAAGGGTACGCAGGGAGGAGCGAACGAATGGATACTGGACGGTGTGCCCGACAGCGTTCCTTTGTCCACCGGATCCGTCGTGGTGGTGCCCACACAAGATGACATCGAAGAGATGAAAGTAGACACAACGATGCTGGACGCGTCATTCGGTCACTCTACCGGGGGCGCCGTCACTATCGTGACCAAGAGCGGCACGAATTCGTTGCACGGGACGGCGTACGGCATCGGACGTTGGAAGGGCCTGAACGCGAACACTTGGCAGAACGACCGTACCGGCACTCCGAAGTCCGACGTGAACTATCACCAGTGGGGCTACTTCGTCGGCGGTCCGCTGTATATTCCGCACGTCTACAACGGCAAAGGAAAGACGTTCTGGTCGACGTCGTTCGAAACGGACGACGATCTGCGCGACCTGTCGGAAACCACGCGTGTTCCGACATTGGCTGAGTCGAGGGGTGACTTCTCGCACACGTTAAGCGCGTCGGGAGCGCCGCTGAAATTGTACAACCCGTTCAGCACGGTCCTGACATCCAGCGGCACTTTTTCATCGCGCTCGCAATTCATGTGCGTCGCCGGCGTTCCCGTCGTACCTAACGCCAACGGCACGCAGACGGGCGGGACTCCATGCGCCATCATTCCGCAACAGCTCATCAATTCTACCGGCGCTGCTGTCCTCGCGACGCTGCTGTCGGAAAGCGGCGGCCCGAATATCGCCGGCGCTGCCGATCGACTCGGCGTCCAAAACTGGTTCGCCGATAAGACCTACCGTGTCGCCCAACGCGATTTGAGCGCTCGCGTCGACCACACCATCAGCGACAAGCAGCGGCTGTTTGCGCGTTACAGCCGACTGACGAGAAATCAGAGTCCCGACACGCTGATCTTTGGCGCCCAGCAGTACAACGGCAGCGGCGCAAACATCGACACTTTCCTCCAGTTTCGACAATCCTTCACGATCAACGATACCTATGCCTTTTCACCGAACTTCCTCGGTTCCTTCAGCTATGGATACGTCCGCCGCGTTAACAATGACAGCTACGGTTCATCGGGAGTTCCTGCCCCGAGTTCGTGGAACCTGCCGAGTATCCTCACGACCAACCAGTACATCGTCGGCATGCCAAATTTCGCGATTTCGAGTGCGGATACCGGAGTGAGTTTGGGAACGCGGATCAACCTCATCGCAAACAACGGCCACGCGGGGTTTGCCACGTTCACGAAAGCGGCGGGATCGCACACCCTGAAGTTCGGCGTGGATTTCCGGGCCGACCAGTTCAACACAGCGAGCCAACCGGTGCAGGCAGCGGGTCAATTCAACATAGGGCCAGCATTCACGGATTCGAATCCTCTGTCGTCGTCGGCTTCTCAGACTTCCGGAAGCGGCGTAGCCACGCTCCTGCTCGGACTGGCCGATTCCGGAAGCCTGACCAGAACCGCACCGTTAGCGCTTACCAACCGCTATATCGCCGGATATCTGCAGGATACGTGGAGGATCTCGCGCAAGCTGACCGTGACCGCCGGCCTACGATACGACGTCGAAACACCTTACACGGAGCGTCACAACAACGTGGCGTTCGGCTTCGACCCGAACGTTGCGCTCGGGATCAACGGCATTCCTTTATCCGCGTCCGTCCCTGCGTTCAACGCAAATCTCCATGGCGGGTTGGTGTTCGCCGGCGTGAATGGTATCTCGCGTGCCGAGGGCAATCTCGATAAAAACAATTTCGGACCCCGTGTCGGATTTGCATATCAGTTGTTCAGCAAGACTGTTGTTCGCGGTGGGTTTGCTTTGTTCTATAGCCCGATGGCAGATATTCTCAGCTTCCTGGGCGGGGTGAATACGTTCAGTCCGAACACCCCGTACACCGGGACGACCAACAGCAGCGCAACTCCCGCCACGAGTATCTCTAACCCGTTCCCGAACGGTATTGTGCCAACTCAGGGAAGTTCGCTCGGAGCGCTGTCGCTTATTGGCAACAGTGTGGAGTTCCTGAACCAAAATCGCGTCTCACCGTACAACGAGCAATTGCAGTTCAGTATTCAGCAGCAACTGCCGTCGCGCGTCATTATTGAGGTCGCTTACGTCGGCATGACGAGCGTCAAGGAACTAGAGAGCTTCAACCTAAACGATTTGCCCCTGCCACTGAATGTCTCCGCTAATACGGCATCGGTGCCGAACCCTTTCAAGAGCCTTTTTCCTTCCAATACGGCGTACGGTTCGGGGTCAACAATCAAGGCCACTAACTTGATGGTGGCGTTCCCGCAGTTTACGAGCGTTACCGAAGACGGCGTAAACTCCGGCGTATCGACCTACAATGCGTTGGCCCTTCGTGCGGAGAAGAGGATGTCGCGTGGGCTGAGCGTCATCGGCAATTTCACATGGTCGAAGCTCATGCACAACAACGTCACCAGCCTGGTGAACCAGTCCTTTTACCACTACCGATCGATCGGACAGTTCGACGTTCCGAAGAACTTCCGGCTTGCTGTGACATATGCGCCGCCGTTCCATTCGTCTCGCTCCGGACTACTGGGCGGATTGCTGCGCCAGACCCTCGGCGGATGGGAGATAACGAATTTTCTCTCGATGGAATCCGGCTTGCCGCTGAGTATTACCGGCAACAATGGACGGCCAATCATCGCCGGGGACCCTCGCGGGCACGGACCGATTGACCTGCGTTTGGGCGACGTCGTGGTCAATGGTGTTCCACAAAACCCGTACTTCAACACTTCCGTCTTCCAGCAGTTGCCGTCACAGTTCTATCCAGGATCGATCTCTCCTACCGCGCCCTTCATCAGTACTCTTCGTGCACCGGGACCTTGTGCGCTGAATACCTCAGTGTTGAAGAACTTCCCCATTCGCGAGCAAGTCAGCGTTCAATTGCGTTTCGAGGTCTTCAATACGACGAACCATCCGTTCTTCAACGCGCCTGGAACGAATTCTTCCAGCCCGGGAAGTTTTGGAGTTATCACCGGGGCGAGTAATTCGCGGCAGGCTCAAGTGGGCGTGAAGATCTTGTTTTGAAGTCCACCTCCCGAGGAGCGTACATCTTGAAGATTGGCGTCGCTTTTCTCGCCTTCGCTATAGCTTCCGCGTTGGGACAGGCTCCGGCGCAATGGAACGTGCGCAATTTCGGAGCGACAGGCGATGGGTCTACGATCGATACCGCGAGCATCAACCGCGCGATCGAACAGTGTGCGTTCGCAGGCGGCGGGACAGTCTACGTC
>JBOGLI010000134.1:0-3071 GCA_050746165.1 Terriglobales bacterium
TCCTTGCCCCACTTGCCATGGCTGTCCACCGGATCCACGCTCAGGCCGATGATTTTGGTGTGGCGCTTCTTGAATTCATTTTCCAGCCCGGCCATGTAGCCGAGCTCGGTCGTGCACACGGGAGTGAAGTCTTTCGGATGGGAAAACAGGACGGCCCATCCATCTCCGATCCATTCGTGGAAATTGATCTCGCCTTGGGTGGTCTGGGCTGTGAAATTCGGCGCCTCAGAATTAATTCGCAGGGACATAATTATGATCTCCTCGTTCGCTTATTGATTCAGTGACGCGGGTAAGGATTCAAGCTCTTGCCGGACCGGCTGAGACTATTGTGACTTGCCGGTATTCTGTTTAAGCTCTGCCGGCCAGCCGATGACCACGCGAATCTCCGTTGGGCTGGCCTGCACCGGCGCCGACATGAGGAAGTGCTGGCCATCGGGCGTGACGTCATAGCCCGGGACGGCGCCCCCGCGGTCGAAGTCGGCGTCAAATAGCTCTACGGGTTTGCCGGAGGAAAATGGATTCTCCTGCACGCTGACCGACATCATCTTTGTCCCAACGCGGTAAAAGATCTCGTTACCCTTGTGCGACCAGCGCGGTTGCTCGCCGCCGCCGATCGAGATCTGCCAGCGCGCTCCGGAGCCGCCGGCGGATTCCACGTACACCTCCGATAGCCCGCTCTCGTCGGAGGCGTACGCCAGAAATTTGCCGTCCGGCGAGAAAGAGCCTTGGCGCTCGTCGGCGGGTGTCTTGCGGAACGGGGTGAACTGCTTCCCATCGGGCGACATCATCCAGAGGTCGTTTTTTGTCACCGGGTCCGCGACCATTACGCTCACCTTGTCCGCGGCCACGGAACTGACGTGCCCGAACGACGGCACCGTGTGCAGCAATTCCGGCGCCGCGCTCCCGTCGGCGAGCAAGCGATACAGCGCTCTCTTTTCCTCGGCCGTCGAGCCGTCAAAATACAGGTACTTGCTGCTCGGGTCCCAGGCGGGAGCGGCATTGCGCCGCGTATTGCCGCTCATCCGCATCATTCCGTTCCGCGTCATGTCATACACCGCCAGCGACTGCGAGGTGAACGTCCTAATGCACACCACGAAGTGCTTGCCGTCCGGAGCGATCGCAGGATCCACATAATCGTCCGCTGGCACGTCAATCTTCGTTGGATTTCCTTTGCGGTCCACCCAAACCAGATCGTGCGCCGGGGTCTGATCGCCGCCGGGAACATAGGCCAGCGTGCCCGTCTCCGACACCGCGTAATAGCTGTACCAACGCGCCGCCGCCACACCCTTGATGACGACCACGGCCGGGCCGAGGAAGCGCGCCTTGTCGGGATCGAAGGACGCTTCCCACAACGACCCCGAACTGTAATACATCAGTTTTCCGTCGCTATAGACGGGCTGCATCGCGTCGGCGAGAAGCTGCCGGGTTTCCCCGCTCGACATGTTGTAGGCGAAGATGTCGATGCTCGCTCCCCGGTCACGCGTAAACAGCACCCATTTTTTTTCGGGCAGCATGATGGCGCTCTCCGTGTTGAGCCCTGCCTCTTTCGTCGGCAAAATTCGCGGGGCGCCCCCGTCGGAAGAAACCAGGCTCAAGGGAGTCGCAGAGGCCATCAGGATGTCGCCATCGGGCAACCATGACCCGCCATAAAATGCGGGCAACTCCGTAATGCTCGTCGGATTCGTGCTCCCGTCGCTTGCCGCCTTGCGCAGGTGCCCTCGCGAGAAAAACGCAACCCAATGCCCATCCGGAGAGAAGAATGGGAAGGTGGCGCCGTCGGAATTCGGGATGAGCACCGGGTCGAATCGGTCCAGCGCCCGCACGTAAAGCTCGTTCACCCCGTTATGCGTGACGCCGTAGGCGAGCCTGGAACCATCGGCTGAAATCGCGAGAGAGTTGGAATCGGCAGGCACTGCGTGCTTGAGCAGAAGCGGAATCGAAAACCGGACCACCTTCGTTGACGGAGCGCGACGCATGACCAGCACCGTGACCAGCGATACCAGCAGCGCCGCCGCCAATGCCCATCCGGCCACAGTCGGCCCGCGCCTTCGACGCCGCGAGACACTCGGCAACTGCAGCAGCGCGGTCGCGCTCAGCCCGGCGATCCATTTCAGTTGCAGTCCAACGTCGTGTGCCGTCTGGAAGCGCTGGTCCGGATCCTTTGCCAGGCAGGTGCGGATCACGTAATCGAGTGCCGCCGGGGATGCGGCGCTGATCGAAGTAACCGGCTCCGGCTCCCGCTCCAGGATCGCCGACATCACCGAGATCTGCGTCTGCCCGGTGAATGCCGCTTTACCCGTGGCCGCCTCGTACAGCACCGCGCCCAACGCAAAGAGATCGGAACGCGCATCGGCCTCCTTGCCCTGTAACTGTTCCGGCGACATGTATTGAAATGTTCCGACGATCGTGCCGCGTGCGGTGACCTGCTGCTGCGCTCCCGCGAATGTCGGCATCTCTTCGCCGCTTGCTGCGGCGATGGCGACTGCCGCCGGTTTCGCCAGTCCGAAATCGAGCAGCTTGGCGCCCGATTTCGTCAGCATGATGTTGCCGGGCTTCAGATCGCGATGCACCAGCCCCTGGCGGTGCGCTCTCTCCAGCGCGCCCGCGATCTCCATTCCGACCTTCAGCACTTCCTCGGTCGGCAATGGACCGCGGCGAAGCCGGTCGGCAAGCGACTGCCCTTCCAGGTATTCCATCACCAGGTAGTCGAGTCCGTTCTCGCTGCCGATGTCGTAGAGAACGCAGATGTGCGGGTGTTGCAGGGAACTGATGGTTTTCGCTTCGCGTTCGAAGCGCTGTTTTTGTTCAGCGGAAAGCGATTGGTCGCGCGACAGGATCTTGATCGCGACAGTACGGTCCAGGCGGGTATCGCGTGCGCGATAGACCTGTCCCATCCCGCCGGCGCCAATCAGTTCGCCGATTTCATACGGCCCGAGCCGTGTCCCCACCTGCACGTTTTCGCCACCTCGAACGGAGTGGGGCGAATTTTATCCCGAAAAGCCTTCTGCTAGAGTGGAAAAACTAGGCCACGGAAGCGCATGGGGTCCGGTGATCCTCCCGGTCTTCAAAAC
>JBOGLI010000135.1:0-3359 GCA_050746165.1 Terriglobales bacterium
GACGTGGTCGACATGTCCGCGCGCCGCCGCGGACGCGACACCGCCAACGAGGTCTACGGCAACCAGGCCAGCGTGCTGGTGGGCGATTTCGTCTACTCGCGCGCCTTTCAGCTCATGGCCACCTCCCGCTCCCAGCGCGTGATCGAGATCATGGCCGATGCCACCAACCTCATCGCCGAGGGCGAGGTGCTGCAGCTCATCAATGCGCGAGATCCCGACACCACCGAGGCGCGCTACCTCGAGGTCATCCACCGCAAGACCGCCCAGCTCTTCCAGGCCGGTGCCGAAGTGGCCGCCGTGCTCAGCGGCGCCGATCAGACCGCCCAGCGCTCGCTCGCGGACTACGGCCGCCACTTGGGCACTGCCTACCAGCTCATCGACGACGTGCTCGACTACCGCTCCGACCCCGCCACGCGCGGCAAGAATCTCGGCGACGATCTGGCCGAAGGCAAGCCCACACTGCCGCTGATCTACGCCCTGCGACATTGCGAGTCCGAGCGCGTCGCGCAGATCCGCGATGTCATCAAGAACGGCGGCCGCGACGGGCTCGAGGACATCATGGCCACAATTGAATCGGCCGGAGGGCTTGAGTACACTGCCGGGCTCGCGCAAATCGAGGCTGACCAGGCACTTGCCGCGCTCGCGGGCCTGCCCGAATCGCCGTACCGAGAAGCTCTGGCTGCGCTGGTGCGCTTCGCCATTGCGCGCAAGCACTGAAGGAAAGGCATTTCGGGGTGTAGCTCAGCCTGGTAGAGCACTACGTTCGGGACGTAGGAGTCGCAGGTTCAAATCCTGTCACCCCGACCATTGAAATAAGCACTTTTATGAGGCTAGTTACCCCTGAGGGCGAGGCTCAACTTCTGCGATTTGGTAACTACTCGATTTGAGCCCAAGCCGTCGGCTTGCAAGATGCTGCCAGTCTAGGCGGCCGTCAGGGACGGGTTAGTCATGGGCTGCACGCTGGGTGTCGCTTGCAATGAACCGCCCAGCGAGCATGAAACTGATCCCGGCCAGCACCGCCGTTATTGCGATCACCAGCAATGAGTAACGAATGGCCATGTGGCCCGCACTCGCGGCCAGAGCATCGTTCGCCATGCCGACCAACAGCGGTCCGGCCGCCTGGCCAAGCAGGGCAGAGCAGAAAAGCAGGATTGACGTCGCCACCGCGCGCATCCGCACCTTCGCGACGCCGGCAACTCCTGCGAACACCGCCGACTGATGGATCAGAGTCAGGAACGCGCTTGTCGCGAAGGCCGGTACCCAGATCACCTTGGCGTCGGCCAGCAGGAAGAACACGTCAGCCGGCCCAGTCAGAAGGCAGGCGACGGCGGGGAGCGTCATACGCCAATGGGAGGCCTTGCGTCCGAGCCAATCCATGGCTAAACCACCCAGCAGGACGCCCGCCGTGCCGCAGACACCGCGGACCGGGCCCACGACGGAGGCCACCTCGCCCATGCGGAAGCCATGCACGCGAACGAGAAAAGTGGGAATCCAGACACTCGCGGCAAAGACATTGAGTCCCATGAGGGTCGCACCCGCGAGAAGGCACAGGTAGGCTCGCGATCCGAATAGAAACCTCAGGGTTTCGAAAACCGGTGTGCGCTCGGCGCTAGGCTTACGAACCTCGGTCGCTCCTCGCTGCGGCTCCCTTACCGTCAGAGCGAAGATCCCAGCCAGGACGAGTCCTGGCAGGCCCGCCACCACAAACATCCGGTGCCAGCCGTACGTTTGCCCGACCCACCCCAGGATGGGAAAGAAGCCGATCGATGAGATCGACACTGCTGTGCTGAAAATCGCGAACGCCAGCGTCCGCCGATCGCTGCGAAAGAGGTCGGCGATGATCGAGTTCGACGGCGCGATTCCGCACGCCTCTCCGGCTCCCATCAGGAGGCGGGTCACGGTCAGCTGCCATATGTTGCTGACCCAGCCCGTCATCATGGTCATCAGGCTCCAGAAGGCGAAGCCGATGCCGATGATGTTCCGGCGGTTCCAGCGATCGGCCGCCCAGGCGATCGGGATACCCATAAGCGAGTAGAAGAGAACGAACGCGAGACCGGAAACCAAGCCGAGCACCGTATCGCTGACCCGCATTTCCGACTTGATCGCGGGCAGGGCCAGTCCGAGCAGCGATCGGTCGAGGTAATTCCCGGCGGAGATGAGCGTCAGGAAGCCAAGGCTGAACACCGCGCGGCCTGTCCAGTCCTTCTCCGACGTTGATGGGGCCTCACTCGTGTGTGCCACGGGCTCGCTGATACCGGCCATCGCCTTCCCCCTCCGAGCAACTCAGAGCCTCGAGGCGCGAGTCTCTTGAGCCGTGATGAATTCGATCAGTGCCGGCTCACCGCGAACGGACGCCTCGATGCCGCGCCGTATGGCGAGGACGATCTGGTCTGGGCTGGTGACACGCTCACCGTAGCCGCCCATGGCGTGCGCGAAGGCCGCGTAGTTGCCTGAGATATCGGTCGATCGGTAGCGTTCGGTCGCGATCGGCATGATGGGCAGCTCGATCGCCATGGCGCTGTTGTTAAGCAGGATCGATAGGATGGGCAGACGCTCCTCCGCGATCGCTGCGCCTACCTTCATTACATCTCCTGTGTTGGACCCGCGCGCCCCATGCGTCGAACCCTGTTCTCGACTCCGCTTCAGAGGCGGCGAGGCACGGCCGCGCCGCTTTCCGAATCTCAGCGAGGAAGATCTTTGACGCCCAGGGGTCGTTCACCCATGACGGTCGTCCGGATCAGATGGCGCCGCTCGTACTTGAAGTCGTGGATGCCGCGGTGGAGCAGGAAGCGGTTGTCCCAGACCAGCAGCGTGTCCTTCTTCCATTTCACGCGGCAGTGGTAATGAAGGTGTTGCGCCAGGCTTTGCAGGTAGCTCAGCAGAGCGCGGCTTTCATCCTCACTCCAGCCAACGAAACGCTTGAAGTAGGCTGTCGTCGCGAACAGCGCCTTGCGCCCGGTGACCGGATGCACTCGCACCGCCGGATGAATGTTTTCGAACTCATCTTCCGTGAAGCCATGCTCTTCCCGCAGGCGCAAGCGCTTCTCGGATGGCAGGCTCTTGTTCTTCGACCAGATGTCCTTGCCGGAATATACGACTTCGAGGCCATCGATCAGCTTCTTCATGCCCTCGGACAGGTGCTCGTAGACCAGATAGGCGTTCGAGAAGGCCGTATCGCCGCCGTACTTCGGCACCTCCAACGCACGCATCACAACGCAAAGCGGCGGGCGCAGCAGGAACGGGCTGTCGGTGTGGAAATGCTCGAAGGATGGCACGACGTTCTCGGGCTCATGAGCCTCCCGCCTGACTTCCTGCATGTCGGTGTGGCCGTTATAGATCGGCGCCTGAGGGATCTCGGT
>JBOGLI010000136.1:0-6533 GCA_050746165.1 Terriglobales bacterium
CACTTGGGCTGCACGGTGCAGTACCGCAACGACGTGAAGCAGGTCTGGTGCGCCTGTCACAACGGCATGTACGACCTCGCCGGACGCAACGTCTCCGGCCCGCCGCCGCGTCCACTCGAACTGTTCGACGTGCATGTCCGCGGCGAAGAGATCGTCGTCGCCAGAAAGCGGGAGGCGTAGCATGAGCGCATTCCCGATCATCCGCGACTGGCTCGACGAGCGCTTCGGCTGGAACGACCTCATCGCCCCGCTGAAGCATAAAACCGTTCCGATGCACCGCCTGTCGTACTGGTATTTCCTCGGCGGCATGACGCTGTTCCTCTTCGGCGTGCAGGTCTGCACCGGGATGCTGCTTCTTCTTTATTACAAGCCGAGCGCCAACGAGGCATACGAGAGCGTTCAGTACATCAGCACCCAGGTGCAGTTCGGATGGCTGGTGCGCTCCATCCACTCCTGGTCGGCGAACCTGATGATCCTGACCGCGTTCGCGCACATGTTCAGCGTGCTGTTCCTGCGGGCCTACCGCAAGCCGCGCGAACTGACCTGGGTGACCGGCGCTGTCCTGCTGTTCCTGGCCATGGGGTTCGGGTTCAGCGGATACCTTCTGCCGTGGAACACGCTCGCGTTCTTCGCGACGAAGGTCGGAACCGAAGTCGCGGGGCAGGTGCCGTTCATCGGACATTCGATCGTCGTTTTCCTTCGCGGAGGCGACGAAGTAACCGGCGCGACGCTGACACGCTTCTTCGGATTCCATGTTGCAGTGCTGCCGGGGATCGCGACGCTGCTCATTGTGATCCACGTCCTGCTGGTGCAGCGGCTGGGCATGAGCGTGCCACCGTCGGTGGAGCGCGAGTGGCAGACGAACCCGCTGGCCGCGCGCGAGATGAAGTTCTTCCCGAACTTCGCGTTGCGCGAGGCGATGGCGTGGTACATCGCGCTGGGCGTGCTTGGTGCGCTGGCGGCGTTGTCGCCGTGGGGAATCGGCGCGAAAGCTGACCCATTTGCTTCGGCGCCGGCCGGCATCAAGCCCGAGTGGTACTTCCTGTTCATGTTCCAGACGCTGAAGCTGATCCCGTCGAAGGTGTTCCACATCGATGGCGAGGTCCTGGGCGTGCTGTTCTTCGGTTTCGCCGGGGCACTCTGGGTGTTTCTGCCCTTCCTCGACCAGAAGCGCTGGAACTGGGCCCGCGTCTTCATCACCGGCCTGGGCATTTTCGCCCTCGCCTATATCGGCAGCATGACGGTGTACGGATATGTCGCGAAATAGAATCGCACTCATCTCACTCGCATTCGCACTGCTCGCGCTGCCGTTGCGTGCGCAAGAAAACACCTGCCTGGATTGTCACGGCTCGCTCGACGGCAATCTAAAAATCACCAGCGACCAAATCGGACAGGACGTTCACATTCAGAAAGGGCTGACGTGCGCGTCATGCCACGGCGGTGACCCAACGTCCGCGGAAGCGATGGACCCGAAGAAAGGTTTCAAGGGACACATCGCGCGCGCCAAGGTGCCGGAGCTGTGCGCGTCGTGCCATGCCAATGCCGATTACATGCGCGGCTACAATCCGTCGTTACGCACCGACCAACTGGCACAGTACAAGACCAGCGTGCACGGCAAGAAGCTGGCAGCCGGAGACACGAAGGTCGCGGTCTGCATCGATTGCCACGGCGTGCATGGGATTCGCGCCATTGCGGATACGCGTGCCAAGGTCAATCCTGTCAACGTAGCCCAGACCTGCGCCCGCTGCCACAACGACCGCGAATACATGAAGCCGTACAGCATCAAGACGGATCAGTTCGCCGGGTACAGTTCCAGCGTGCATCACGAGGCACTCGCCGTGCGTGGCGACTTGTCGGCCCCGACCTGCACCACCTGTCATGGTTATCATGGCGCGACGCCACCGGGCGTGGCTTCAGTGGAAAATGTCTGCTCCACCTGCCATGCGTTGCAGGCGCAGTTGTTCGACACCAGCGCTCACAAGAAAGCTTTCGCGTCGGCGGGACTTCCGGGATGCGTTACCTGTCACAGCAATCACCGCATCCAGAAGCCGAACGATACGATGATCGGCACTGGACCGCAGTCGGTGTGCGCGAATTGTCATGCGGAAGGTGACGCCGGATTCACGCTAGCGGCGTCGGTACAGAAGCAATTCATAACGACGCAGGCCGGAATTGCGCGTTCCGCCGAGATCCTTACGCGCGCCGAACAGGCGGGCATGGAAGTCAGCCAGCCGCAACTCGAGCTCAGCGAAGCCCGAGACCGCCTGACCAAGGCACGGGTCACGATGCACAGCTTCCAGGCGAGCAAGATCGACGAGGACATCAAGGCAGCGCGGGTGGTCAGCGACAAGACCTACGACGCAGGCGTGAAGGCGATGAAGGAACGTAACTACCGTCGCCTCGGATTAGGCGTCTCGTTGTCCACGATCATTTGCATGCTGATTGGGCTGCGTCTGGTGATTACATCGATTGAGTCGAAGAAGCCATGAGCGGGCGTTGGGTAAATTGGTGGCGGCGAGTGGACTCGAACCACTGACCTACGGATTATGAGACCGTCGCTCTAACCAACTGAGCTACGCCGCCCGGGCACAAAAGAAGCGGCTGAACAGCCGCCATTTGATTCTAGAAGCCGCGCGGAAGGCGTGTCAATGCGAGTGCCTGCGTGGTTGAGCAGGCGCCGCCGGAAGTCAAGGCGGCCCTTCCCAAATCACAGTTTACAAATTACAAATGAAGGATCGTATGAAAGTCCTCGCCGTCATTCCCGCGCGATTGGCTTCGACGCGCCTGGCGCGCAAAGCGCTGCGCGAGATCGCGGGCGTCCCCATGGTCGGCCGCGTGTTCCGGGCGGTCGCTGGCGTGCTCGCGCCGGAGAACGTGCTCATCGCCACGGATTCCGGCGAGATCCTGGACCTGTGCCGGGCGCGCGGATGGAATGTCGAGATGACCTCGCCGGAACACCGCAGCGGCACCGAGCGCGTACACGAGATCGCACAGCGCCGGACCGCAGACGTCTACCTGAATATCCAGGGGGACGAGCCGCTCACGCGCCCTGAACACATCCGCGACCTGATCGCCATCATGCAATCGCCGGGCGTGCAAGTGGGAACGTTGAAGACCGCAATGGTACCCGCGGACATTCAGAATGCAAATGCGGTCAAGGTGGTGACCGCAGCGGATGGCCGCGCGCTCTATTTTTCGCGCGCCGCCATTCCCTTCGACCGCGACCGCAGCGGCACACGATATTTTAAGCACCTCGGCTTCTACGGGTACCGCCGCGAGGCGCTCGCCCGTTTTTGCACGCTTCCCGAAAGCGAATTGGAACGAAGCGAACGGCTCGAGCAGCTCCGTTTCCTCGAAAACGGAACCGATATCATCGTGGGTGCAACCGCCTACGATACCATCGGCGTGGACACCGAAGACGACCTGCGCCGCGCCGAAAACCTGCTCCTGTCGCGGGGCTAGGGACCGAGGCCGGCATTACGGCGGTAACTCCGGGCACTCGCTCCGCGATGGTAAACTAATTTATATATCGGGGCGCGAGGTATTCTGATTGTTCACGCTGAGTCGAGCATGCCCGTTATGCCACGGGTCGCGAATCTATTACTCGCGTTTTCGTATCCTGGACGCTTTTCCCCGGCTGCTCCTGCTCAAGGCCGTGCGTTGCGGCGAATGCAATCACCGTTTCTACCGTCCTATATTCTTTGACGCCATGCCGAGACGACGGCGCGGTGACAATATTTCCGTTGAAGACGAGCGCGCCAGCGCTTAGAACCGGCTTACCAACTATTTTCGCGTTTTCCGGAAGGACTCCGCCGCGGCCACGCGTCGCGAAATCGAGGGATGCGAGTGGAAGAACCACTCCACCCAGCGTGACGGATTGCGCTCCGCCAGGTTTTGCGTAGCCAGCTTGTTCATCGAAGTGATGAATGGCCCGACGTCGGCAACGGAGTGGAAACAATAGCGGTCCGCCTGGCGCTCGTTGTGCCGCGAGTAGGCGTTCAGCAGCGGCATGAGCGCGAAGGACATCACGGTGGAGACGAGCGCGAGCAGGGGCAAGTTGGCGAAATCGGTGATGCGGTCGACGGCGAACATGTGCCGCTGCTCCATCGCATAGCGCAACACGGCCGCCGTAGCCCAGAAGCCGAAAAACGTGATTGCCACCTGGAGCAGGATGGAGCGCGCGATGTGGCCGTGCACGTGGTGGCCGAGTTCGTGCGCGAGGATGGCTTCGATCTCGTCGGAGGAATAACCGTCGAGGAGAGTGTCGGCGATGATGATGCGGCGAGTGTTGCCCAAACCGGTGAGCGCCGCGTTGGCCTTTTTGCTCTTCTCGCTGAGCTTCCACTCGTAAACGCCGCGCACTTTCGTTCCGGCGCGCTCACTGAGGCGTACCAGCCGGTCGCGCAGCTCGTCGTTGTTAAGCGGCTCGAACTTATAGAAGAGCGGGAAGAGCACGACGGGCGCGATCTGGGCGAAGAAGACGGTGAGCACGATGAACACCGCCCACGCGATCAGCCACCAGTAGTCGGCGGAGGCGCGCATCGTAGCGTAGATCAGCTCGACAACAATCGTGGCCAGCACAATGCTGATGAGCAGTTCCTTGGCTTGGTCCCACAGCCAACTGCGCAGCTTCTGGTTGGAAAGCTGGTAGCGGCGTTCCAGGTGATAACCGTAAGCGTCGAGCGCGAAGCCAAGCAGCTTGCCTCCGACCAGGAGCATGAGCACGTAAAAGAACACGGCGAGAACGTAGCGTTGTCCGGCGCCGGCGTAAGCGTAGTCGCGAACAGCCTCGGTCCAGCGGAAGCCGCCGCGGGTGCGCGCGAACAACAGCGCCAGCAAGAACGCCAGCCCGAGCAGAAAGTCGGCGACGCTCAGCCAGCGCTTGACGCGGTTGTAGCGCCGCGCCTCGGGCGTGTCCGGCAATGGTTCCGTGCTTCCGGTGGGCAAAGTCATGATGAGGCGCTTAGTGCTGAGTGCTTAGTGCTGAGAAACTCAGTACAGATTCGCTGAGCACTCGGCACTGAGCACTCAGCACTTCACAATTGTGCCGCGCCTTTCTCCTCTACGAATGCGACCGCCGAGGCGAGAATCTCGTTCACCAGTCCTTTATCGGCCGCCTCGCAATAGACGCGGAGCAGCGGTTCGGTACCGGAGGCGCGCAGCAGCACCCAGGCCTCGGCGCCATTCCCGTTGTTAGGCGCATCGAGATAGAACTTCACGCCGTCGAGGTTCTCCTTGCGCAGCACCTTGTATTTTCCCATCTGGCGCACGTTGCCGGAGTCGGCGCGGCGAATGGCCGATTGTTTCACGTCTTCCGCGATATGCAAGTCGCGCCGTCCGTAGTAGTGCGGCCCAAATTCCTTTTGCAGGTGCGCGACGATCTGTCCCAGCGTCATCTTCGATTCCGCCATCGCGTTGGCGAGAAGCAGCGCGTTGAGCACGCCGTCGCGCTCGGGCAGGTGGCGCGGAATGCCGATGCCGCCCGACTCTTCGCCGCCGATCAGCACTTCCTTTCCCGACATGACGACGTCGCAGACGTACTTGAAGCCGATGCCGTGCTCGACCAACTCGCGCCCATGCTTGCGGGCGATGCGATCGAGCATCTTCGTGGTATTGAAGGCACGCGTTACGGCGCCCGTCCACTGCTTGCGGTATTCCAGCAGCCACCAGAGCAGGACGGCGTAACACTTGTGTGCGTCCACGAACTCGCCGTCTTCCGACACCGCGCCGATGCGATCGGCGTCGCCGTCGTTGGCAAAGCCGGCGTGGCATTTTTCGCGCACCACGGTGTCCTGCAGCATGCGCACGTGCGGCTCGATGGGCTCCGGATTGATGCCGGGAAACAGCGGGTTAATCTCGCTGCGGATCTCGACGACCTCCAGTCCATGCTCGCGCAGGATATTGCCGAGCAAGAGGCGGCCCGCGCCATACATGTAGTCCACGGCAACCTTGAAACCGGATTTGCCGATCAGGTCGAGATCGGCGAACTTGGTGATGGCCGCGAGATAGTCGGGCCGGAAGTCCACCTCTTCGATCGCCGCCTTGCTGCCCTTCGGCATCGAACACAGTTCGGATTCGATCAGCCTGATGATGCCCGGCGCAGCCGATCCACCGTACTTCGCCTTGAACTTCACGCCGTTCCACGACCACGGGTTATGGCTGGAGGTGATGACCACGCCGCCGGCGGTGTCGTAGTGCTTGGCGCAATAGGAAATGGCGGGCGTTGGCAGCGGGTCGTTGCTGATGCGGACGGGAATGCCCGCCTCGGCGATCGTTTCGGCCGCGGCCCAGGCGAAGCGCTTGGATCCGAAGCGCGTGTCGTAGCCGACGAGCAGGCCATTGCGCGGGTCCTCATTCTTGAGCACGTAACTTGCGATGGCGCCCGCCGCGCGACGCACGTTGTCGAAGGTAAAATCGTCGGCAATGACGCCGCGCCAACCGTCGGTACCAAACTTGATCGCTTCTGCCATAAGTTATGAATTCGCCAGCTTTCCTATTTTGTCATCCTGAGCGCAGCGAAGGATCCATGTATT
>JBOGLI010000137.1:0-5321 GCA_050746165.1 Terriglobales bacterium
CAAGGTTCCGCAAGGCACGATTACCGAATCAGGCCTGCGCTGGAACATCGACGTCGGACTGCAATATCTCAACTCGTGGCTCGGAGGTCTCGGCTGCGTCCCCATCTACAACTTGATGGAAGACGCCGCGACCGCGGAAATCTGTCGGACGCAGATTTGGCAATGGGTGCGCCACGGCGCCAAGTTCGACGACGGCCGCCCAGTCACCGCCGAACTCGTACGCGAGCTGACGCAGGACCAGCGCCAGCGCCTCACGGGTGAGCATTTGCAGTTGGCAGCCGAGCTTTTCGAGCGCATGATGACCAGTGCGGAGTGCCCGGAATTCCTCACTAGCGCCGCTTATGAGTACCTCGACTGACAAGGCGCACGCGGTCCCTCCCCCGGTCCCGCTTGCCCTGATCGAGGAGCTCGCCGAATACCTGACGCGCCGCCGAATCCAGCGCGGCATGGAATGTTTGCAGCGGCACGCCGCGCTCATCGCCACGCTTCATCCCGACCAGCCCCACGCCGGCTGCTTCCTCGGACACCTGGCCCGCTGGGTCGACGTTGGCTACGACCGCCCGGCGCTCATCCGCGAATTGCTCATGCGCTTCAACTCCGCTGGGCGCAGCCGTCTGTCGCTCAACGACTACATGCACGTGCGCATGGCCGAATCGCTGCTTGCCATGAGCGAAGGCCAGCACGAGAAAGCGATCGTTCACCTCGACTCCGTCCTCGAGCTGGCGCGCGAGCTGCACGATCGCGAAACACTCTCCATCGCGAATTTCTGGAGAGGGCGCTGCATGCGCAATCGCGCCGAATACGCCGAGGCGCTTCCCTTCACCGTCGCCGGACGCGATATCGCGCGCGAACTCGGCTATCCCAAGATGGCCGCTGTGATGAGCGTCCTGGAAAGCTGGCTGGTCTTCCAAAAAGGCCGGGCGCGCGACGCCGAAAGCATCCTGCGCGGGTGCGAGGCGGAGCTGGCCGGAACCGACGATTACGTCACCCTCGGCAACATTCACTCTTCCTACGGACGCATCGCCCGCCGTGAGCGCCGCTACGAACAGGCCATCGAGCATTTCACCCGCGCCATCGCCGAATACCGCAAGGCCGGGCCGCAGCACCGCAACCTCGCCCGCACGTTGACCAATATCGCCATCGTTAAGCGCTACATCGCGCTGCAACTGCGCGACCGCATCGATGCCGAGGCGCAGCGCAAGCGCACAGCCGCCGCGCGCGGCAAAGCCAAGCCGTCATCGCGCGACGGCCGCCTGCGCGAGCGCATGGTGAAGCTGCGCGAGGAAGCCTTCGAGCATCTCGACGAAGCCCGCCGCATCTCGCCCGCCATTCCCAGCTATCACGGACTCGGCAGCGTTCACATCGCCTACGGTTATCTTCATCTCGATAACGGCGAGTACGACCGCGCCGAGCACGCCGCGTCGGAAGCGTTTGCCATCGCCGAGCAGCGCACCGATTACACGCTGATGGCGCGCGCCCGCGTCCTGCACTGCATGGTGGAAAACGCGCGCGTGGAAGAAGAGGTGGGAGAGCCGGAGAACCACGCCGGGCACGCGCACCGCGCGCTCGAAGCCGCTCGACAGGGAGTCGAACTAGCGCGTCACACCGACAATCGCCGCCTGCTCGCCATGGCTTTCGTCTGGCAGGGACTGACCGAAAGCAATGAAGCTCTCGCCGACTTCGACGCCGCGCAACACTCCTACGATCACGCCTGCGCCGCGCTTAAAGGCGAAGACGCCGGGAATCTCGCGACGGATCTGGCAACGCTGAAATCGCGCCTCTTCCGCACCGGCAGCGTCAATCCCATCCTCCGCGCCTGGGCGGAGGGCCTCGTCGGTGATAAATCGTTTCAGGAAATTACCGAAGAGTTCGCCGAGATCGTCATCCCCAAAGTTTGGGAACGCGAGGGCCGCAAGGTCTCACGAGTGGCCGCGCGACTTTCCATTTCACCCAAGAAAGTCCGCCGCATCCTCGACCGCACTGTCCGCCGGAAGAGCCGTAATTCGTAATCGGTAATTCGTTCCTTGTGTTTTCTCCGCGCCCTCTGCGCTGAGTCTTGCAATCGTCAATCGACAATCGGAAATGGTTTTCGGCTGTCACCCGCGGTACACCGCCTGCGCCAGCAATGCGATTCCGACGATGACCAGCACCACGTTCAGCGATGCCCGGAATCTCTGCGCATCGAGCCTTCGATTGATCGCCGTTCCCACCAGGATCGCGACCAACACCGCCGGCAGCGACACCAGGAAATAGCGCAACACGGACAGGTTCAGAAGTCCTCCTACCCAGTAGCCCACCACCACCAGCGCACTGCCCGGCAGAAAATATCCCTGCAAGGTCGCCCGGAAGCGCGTCGGCGACCAGCGCCGCAGCGCCCCATAAACCACCAGCGGAGGCCCGTTGATCGCATACGCTCCGCCCAGGATTCCCGCCGCGAATCCGAACGCCCACGCCAGTCGGTCGTCCTTCAACTCGGCGGACGTGCGGTTCACCAGCGAGAACACGGCAAACGCCAGGATCACCAGTGCCAGGACTCCCTTCACCACCGGTTCGGCCACCTCCTTCACCAGCAACAGTCCCAGCGGAATTCCAAATACGGTGGACGCCAACAGCAATCCCGCGCTCCGATGTTCGATGTGCTTCCAATCCTGCGCCACGATGATCAGCGCCACCATCGTCGAGATCAGCGCCGCCACGGCCACCGCAACCTTCACCGGAATGAGCAGCGCCAGCAGCGGCACGGCTAACAGTGCCTCGCCAAACCCGAAGGTCGAACGCCCGATGGTCGCGATAAAAAGGATTCCAGCCACCTGCCAGGTTGTTGCATCAATGTTCATCTAATCGTCCCAATGTTCAATACCCGAACTCTACCGTACCACCCTTCGTCTGGCCCGCACTGTGATCTGCGTCATTAACGAAGTAGTAATATTTCGCCTCCCCGGTGCACCCCATTTCTGACCGCGCGCCTACGGTCGGCGCCGTCCGGTACGGACTCGGTATTACTGCGGTATAAGTCGGGCGCTATTTCGCAGCTAACAAATTAAGAATATGTGACTTACGTGAAAGAAGCCCGCGCAGAAGGTGGGGGGAGGGGTCTCGGGCACAACGCCTGTGTACTCACAAGTAAACTTGCTAACTCTGTAGACCTCCGTGTCTTCTGTAGTGAATTCTCCTTCTTGTCGCTTCGTGTCCTTTCTGGTGAATGCATTTTTCCCTCTGTTATTCTGCTTTTTCTCATGCGCGTTCTTCTTTCTTCTGGGGAAGCTTCGGGCGATACCTATGGAGCGCAACTCATCCACGCGCTGCAACGCCGAGCCGGAATCAACCCTGCCAAACCCGCAGCAACGAACGTGATCCAAATCGCCGGCGCGAGCGCTCCTCCTCCCGCGAAGTCCGAGCTTGAGCTTTTTGGCGCTGGCGGAGATCGCATGCGCACCGCTGGACTCGACACAATCGTCCATGCTAAAGACGTCAGCGTCGTCGGACTGGCCGAGGTCCTCACTCACCTGCCGAAGATCTACGCGCAATTCAAGAAGCTGGTGAAGGAGATCGATCGTCGCCGTCCCGATGTCGCGGTTCTCATCGACTTCCCCGACTGGAATTTCCGACTGGCGAAGGAACTGCACAAGCGCGGCATTCCGGTCGTTTATTACGTCAGCCCGCAGCTTTGGGCTTGGCGTCCGCAACGCATCGAGCAGGTGAAGAAATACGTGCGCAAGATGCTCGTCATCTTTCCCTTCGAGGAGCAGTGGTATCGCGAGCGTGGCGTGGACGCAGAATACGTCGGACACCCGCTCGTGGGCGTTCCTCGCCCGCAGCCGCCGCATCTGCGCTCGCCGCAAACACCCATCGGACTGCTGCCCGGAAGCCGCCAGAAGGAAATCTCCATGAACCTGCCGACGCTGCTGCAAGCCGCCAAGCAGCTCGGCCGTGACTACCAGTTCTTCCTTCCCGTCGCTTCCACCATCAACTCGCGCTGGATCATCGATACGATCCACAAGGTGCTGGGCGAAGCGCCCGGAGTAAACCTCAAGCTGGAGAACGACGCGCGACTCGTCCTCGCCCAGTCGCGCGCGGCGATGGTCGCCAGCGGGACAGCGACCATCGAAGCCACGCTGATCGGAACGCCCTTCGTCATGGTCTATCGCGTCTCGCCCGTGACCTACAAAGTCGGTCGCGGATTGGTCAAGGTTCCGTTCTTTGCCATGCCCAACCTGATCGCCGGACGCGAGGTCGTCCCGGAACTGGTGCAGGACAAGTTCACCCCCGAGAACGTCGCCGCGCGGATGCGCGAGATCATCCCCGAGGGACCCGCGCGCGACCAGATGCTCAGCGCTTTCGCTGAAATCCGCCAGAAGCTGACCTTCGCCGGTGAAGGCACTGCTGCGGATCGAGTCGCCGACAAAGTGATGGAAGTGGCCCGAACCTCAGCAAGTGCTTAGTGCTCCTCGGATCCTCTTGCCTCAAGCCTCACGACTCACGCCTCGTGCGCGACGTTTTCTTTCCAAAAGGGTTAGACTAAGAGCAGGCCAGCCACTCGGATGTTTAATTTTGCCGTTCGCAGACGTAAAGGACCCATTCGGACCGTCCGCGCGGCAGCCTGAGCGCATCTTTTCCGCCCGCCAAGCCATCCAAAGCAGCGGGTACTCCGGAGTTCTTACATGCAGATAGCAGCAAACCCAGCGCAAACGCAGCGCGACAGCCGTTCGCGCAATGTGCGCTGGTTCCGTTCCCTGATCGCCGCCTGCGCGCTGCTGTGCGCCATCGCCGTCCAGGCGCAGAGTGCCGCCGAGCGGCCGCGCATACAGGTCGAGCACTATGACATTTCCGCCGAGCTGCAGCCGCGCACGCATCGCCTGGTCGCGCATGCGGTGGTCAAGTTCACGGCACTCGACGACATCAGCGTCGCCTCCTTCGAGCTGCACAACGCGCTGAGGCCGACCAAGATCACCGACGCGGCCGGTCATGTCATCACCGCCGAGCGCATCTCGCAGGACAATGCCATCCGCGTCGCTCTGCCCGATGGCCTGCAGAAAGGCCAGAGCACGACCCTCACCTTCGATTACGAAGGAATGCTCTCTTCGGCCGACGACAGTCCGGTCCAGGGCCTGAAGCTCGCCTACGTCGGCGAGGACACCAGTTATCTGCTCTACGCCGGACGCTGGTTCCCGGTTGTGGGATACGGCACGAACCGCTTCACCGCGAACATCAAGCTCACCGTCCCCAGCAACTGGGCGGTGATCGGTACCGGATTGCAGCGGACAGCAGCCGCCGCGGCGCTGCGCCCGACGGTCGTGCCTGAGCAAGGCCAGCCGCACCTG
>JBOGLI010000138.1:0-1702 GCA_050746165.1 Terriglobales bacterium
TGCGTCACCATGCAGATCGTCGCGCCTTCGCGGTGGAGATCGCGCAACAGGTCCATCACCGCTTCGGCGTTCCGCGAATCGAGGTTTCCGGTGGGTTCGTCCGCGAGCAGGATGGCGGGCGAACCGGCGAGGGCACGGGCGACGGCCACGCGCTGCTGCTGACCGCCGGACAACTGCGACGGGTAGTGCCGCACGCGATGTCCCATGCCGACGCGCTCCAGCGCATTCTGCACACGCTGCTTGCGCTCGGCGCCCGACATGCCCCGGTAGGTCAGGGGCAATTCGACGTTCTCGTAAACCGTGAGATCGCCGATCAGGTTAAAACTCTGGAAGATGAAGCCGATCTCGCGATTGCGGATGCGAGCACGCTCGTCGATGTCGAGCTTGGCGACCGGCTTGTCTTTCAGGATATAGGCGCCGTCGGACGGGGAATCGAGCAGGCCGATGATGGCCAGCAGCGTCGATTTGCCCGAGCCGGAGGGCCCGGCGATGGCGATGTACTCGCCCTGACGCAGTTCCAGGTGCACGCCGGAAAGCGCGTGGGTTTCGATTTCATCGGTGTAGAAGACCTTGGTGATGCCTTCCAGGCTGATCAGTGGCTTGCCATTTGTCGCCATTTTCTCTCTCTGTCTCGGGTGAGTCCGCGAATTCCGAATGTTCTCGTAATGAGTAACAAGTATTAAGTAATAAGCGCCCGGACCGTCGTCGCGTGGCTTGTTACTTGTTACTTATTACTTGTTACTACTCCAGCTTTATGCGATCGAAGTTATCCACCCGCGACATGTCGCTGAGGATGACCTGATCGCCTTCCTTTAATCCACTGACGATCTGAATCACCGTTGGTGAGCTTTTTCCGAATTTAACTTGCACGCGATCGGCATGGACCCCGTCTGACTCCATCTTGAACATGCCTACCGTGCTGCTCTCCTGGCCAAAAGCTGGACGGGCGACATACAGCACGTCAGGCAGTCGCTCCAGGTCGATGGTGCCGTCCACGCTCAAGTCGGGACGCATACCGGGAGCGGTCCCATCGAGAGATACGTCAACCGTGACCGTTCCGTTCACGGCGGCCGGATCAATCCGCATAACTTTTCCGGAGATGATCCCGTTGTGCGTGTCGACCTGCCCCGGCTGGCCCAAGCCAAGGTCCTTGGCCTGGGTCTCGGGAATCTTTAGTTCGGCTTTCAAATGCGTGGGATCGACCACCTTGGCGAGCACGGTACCAGTGGTGACGAACTGCCCGACCTTGAGCAACTGTTCCTGGAGGACGCCGTCTTCGCCGGCGCGCACCTTGAGGGAATCGATCTGCTCCTGCTTCAGGCGATATAACTCGCGAGCCTGCTCGACCTTCGCCTTGCTGGCATCGACTTGCGCCCGCAGCGTCTGCTCGGCGGCCCCGATGCGTTCCTGTTCGAGACGGGCTCGCGTCTTCAACTGCTCGGCGACACCCGCGGAATTTTTCATGGTGATTTCGGCGACGACATTCGCCTTGAAGAGAGCCGCGTCGGCATCGGCTTTCTGCTGCGCGATGGCGTAGTCGCTAGCCACCTGCGCGGCGGTGGAACGCTGCGCCAGAACCTGGCTCTGCAGTTGCGCTTCCAGGTTCTTCTCGTCGGCTTCGGCCGCGTTCAGCGCGAATTTCGCGTTCAACGTCTCCTGCTCGAGTTGAGGATTCGACAGTGTGAGCAGGATCGTGTCCTTC
>JBOGLI010000139.1:0-3293 GCA_050746165.1 Terriglobales bacterium
CGGTTATCGGGCCGAAGTAGCCGGAGAAGGCCTTGTGCTGCCCGGGTGTCAGATCCTGTTCGCGGAAGACGATGACCAGGAAGTGCTCGAAGGCCTTCATGATCTCCGCCAGCGTCTCATCCTTGAGGGGCTGACGCAGGTCCACCCCGCTGATCTCACAGCCGCAGGCGCCGGAGATCGGCTCCACCTGGATGCGTTTGAATTCCGGCATCGGAAGACCGGCGACGAGCGCGCCGCCCTGCGCCTGGGGTGCAGTGACAAGATTCATAATCTAACTCCTCCATGTCGGCCGCCGCCCACGGCGGCAATTGCCTTTGATGTTGAGTGCCCATGCGTGCGGACGCGCGCCCGCGGTGTTGGTCTCGAGCACCAGCCGGTCCCGCAGATTCCATCTGATGGAATATAAGTTCCATGTTTTATTCAAAGCCTAGCAGGGGACCGCGGCAGCAGTCCAGCAGCAAGGGAGCGCGAAAGGCTTAACTGCCGCCGAATCCGCCGGCAGCACTCAAACGCCGCGCTTTGTCCACAACCGCTGCGCTCAGTTCGGGCTGATCGCGTTTGCGGAAGCGGGACGCCGGCATGGTCACGCAAATGGACCCCACGACTGCTCCGGCCGGACCGAACACCGGCGAGGCGATTCCGGCCACGTCGAGAGTATTGTCCCGGTAGATCGAATAGCCACACTGTCGCATGCGATCGAACTCTTGGTGCATCGCCCGGCGCGTCGGAAGCAACCGGCCGCTCAGCGGGCCCCTGCGATCTGCCGCCAGAACTGCCTCTACATCTGCAGCGGGCAGGTGAGCCAGAATGGAGCGGCCCATGGAACCCCAGGCAAGCGATATCTCTGCGTGTAACTCCACCGCGAACTGCAACGGATGTGGCGTGCGAATGGTTTCGACGACCGTGGCGGTGCGGGTCGCGGGCTTGTAGAGGCAGAACGAGCACGTCTCCTGCCACTGGGTCCACAACTCGTGCAGCAGGGGACGGGCTAGCTTCTGCACGTCGAATCTCTGCAGGACGAGCGACGCTACACGGAAGAGCTCGGGACCTAGCCGATACGTTTTCGGCCCGGCGCGCTCAACCATGTCCGCCTGCACCAGGAAACCCAACAGGCGATGGGCCGTGCTCGGCGCCAGGCCGGTGCGGGCGACCAGGTCCTTCAGGGCGAACTCACGTTCGCCTTCTGCGACAGACTGCAGCAGCCGTAGTACCCGCCCGCCGGCGCTGTCCGCCTCATTTTCAGCTGTTCGTTTTGCGCGAAGCTTCGTCAATCTGCACCGATCTGAAGAGATGCTCGCCGAGATTATACAGTCGACGCGCACGATCAAGCCTCACCACGTTATGGAATCAAGATTCCATACTTCGGTGAAGACGGACTGAGCAAGTCATCGCCTTGTCAGCTTTAATCCGCTGCGACAACGCGTATCGGGCGAGTTCCGATCCTTGCTCCGGTGACCTCATCGACGGCTACCGCCTTTATTTCTGTTCCAGTTTCCGCATCGAGGAAGCGCACCATCTTGCCGCCGGCACGGTATTGGCGTCCCCACGCACCGATCATGAAGAGCACGGGCAGGAAGTCGCGGCCAGCCGCCGTCAGCAGATATTCCTCGCGCGGGGGATGCTCCGAGTAGCGATGTTTCGCCAGCAATCCCTCCGCCGTCAGCAATGCCAGCCGCCGGGTCAGGATCGTCGGTGCGATTCCCAGGCTTTTCCGGAACTGATCAAAGCGAGTGAGACCGGCATGAGCGTCCCGCAGGACCAAGATGTTCCACGCGTCGCCGGCGAAAGCCAGGCTGCGCGCGATGGGGCAAGGCTCATTGCAAAGACTCATCTAGTTCATACAATTTCGATAGTGACTTACTTTCGAATTGATAGTATAGTTAGTTTCAATTCGATAGTCACCACCGATCCACCTCTATGGGATTTGAATCATGAGCAACAACGACATGGGTGTCGCCCTGGTTACAGGGGCATCGTCAGGCATCGGCAAAGCCACGGCGGAGCGGCTCGCCAAGGCGGGCTACCAGGTCTTCGGCACCAGCAGACGGGCGGCCCCGGCGGGCCAGGGATTGATCCAGATGCTCACCCTTGATGTGACCAGTGATGAATCCGTCGAGGCCCTCGTCAAGGAGGTGGTACGGCGCGCCGGCCGCATCGACCTGCTCGTGAATAACGCTGGCTTCGGTGTCGCTCCGGCCGGAGCGGAAGAGAGCTCGATCGAACAGGCCCGGGCGATTTTCGATACGAACTTCTTTGGTGTCGTCCGGATGACCCGTGCCGTCGTGCCCCACATGCGACAACACAGAAGCGGTCGCATCCTCAACATGGGCTCGATACTCGGTTTGCTGCCGATGCCGTATGGCGCGCTCTATGCTGCGACTAAGCACGCGATTGAAGGCTATTCCGAATCGCTCGACCACGAGTTGCGCACACGCGGCATACGGGTCTCGGTCATCGAGCCGGCCTATACCAAAACGCGGTTCGATGCGAACTTCCTCGAGCCTGACGCCAAGCTCGATGCGTATCGCGAAGCTCGTGCGGCCGTGAGCAAGCGGGTGAACGAAGTGATGGCGACTGCCACGGAGCCCGACATCGCGGCCGAAGTCGTGCTGAAGGCCGCTGTCGCAACTCGTCCGAAACTCCGATACCCAGCCGGCGCACTGGCGAGCCGCCTGCAATGGCTGCGGAGATTTGCACCTGCCGGCCTGGTGGACGCCGGGCTTCGAAAGGACCTGCGGCTCGACGCGATACCGGTGTCGCAGCCCCACACACCGGTCTTGGAACAATAGTCAATTCAGACGGTGCCTGGGAAAGAACACATCATGAATAGGGTCCGAGGTTCCAAATTTGGGTCTAATGCTCCCAGGTCATGAGCAGATCTCGCGCAACCTCACGGGGAAAGGCCAAGTTCGATTTCGCACCGACGGCCGACATCGGCGTGTCGCTTAACCGCAGCGACAAGATCAATGGGTTGACAGTGCGAGTCATATAGTTCTCGAGTTGCCAAACAAACTCGTTGATAGAACCGATAACGCGCCGGTTGGAAGCAACCGCGAACGATATCGGCTGCATAGCAGCCAGCTCACGTCCAACGACGGATGTGGGTAGCTTGAGCGCTGTCAACAGTTCTGCAACCGCCGTGTGGAAATCGCTCTCGATGTTCTCCCGCAGCCGCCGGGCCGGCAAAAGCACCGTCAGTAACGAGCGCTCGCTGGTCGCAAGCGCGATCTGTCGATGTCCGAAACGCGCAAGATGTACATACCAATTGCCCAGTCTATTACTCGGCTGAACAC